>DATEPK010000340.1:0-11074 GCA_035273245.1 Thermoleophilaceae bacterium | reverse complement strand
CTGGTGGCGGCGGTGATCGTGTGCGCGATCTTCGGCGTGCTGATCGGGTTACCGACCCTGCGCCTGCGTGGCGACTACATCGCGATCGTCACACTGGCGTTCGGCGAGATCATCGGTCGCGTTGCGATCAACGGCGACTCGCTCAAGCCGTTCGGCTACGCGGTCACCGCCGGCCGCCAGGGCATCACGCCGATCGACTCGCCCGACCTGCCGGGCCTCGCCGGCTTCGGCCCACTCGACCTGAGACCCTGGTACTGGACCGCGCTCGGGATGGCGCTCTTGTCGCTGTTCGTCAACTTCCGCCTGCGCGACTCGCGCCTCGGCCGGGCGTGGATCGCTGTGCGTGAGGACGAGGTGGCGGCGTCGAGCATGGGGGTGCCGCTCGTCCGCACCAAGCTCCTCGCCTACGCCACGGGCGCTGGGCTCGGCGGGATGGCGGGCGCCTTCTTCGCCGCCTACTTCAACACCGTGAACGCCGACCAGTTCGAGTTCTCGTTCTCGATCTTCATCCTCGCGATGATCATCCTCGGCGGGCTCGGGAGCATCTGGGGAGTGGTGGCGGGGGCGATCGTCCTGTCCTACATCAACACGTACTTCATCCCGAACACGTTCAAGTCGCTGCCCCACCACCTCGGGCTGAACTTCGACCTCACGGACCTGAGCTTCGGGATCTTCGGCTTCCTGCTCGTGATCATGATGGTGCTGCGGCCGCAGGGGCTGATTCCTGAACGTAGGCGCAAGCTCGAGCTCACGGAGGGCGTCGGCGCCGGCGACTCTGAGATGCCGATCGAGGTGACCGTATGAGCGAAGCGGCGCCGCAGACCGTGCCGGCCGCCAGCGCGGAGGTCCCGCCCGTCGCGGACCCCGGTTCGTCCAACGGCACGATCCTCGAGGCGAGCGGCGTATCGAAGATCTTCGGCGGCCTCGTGGCGGTCGACGAGGTCACCTTCTCCGTTCCGCGCCGCTCAATCGTGTCGATCATCGGCCCCAACGGCGCCGGCAAGACGACGTTCTTCAACATGCTCACCGGCCTCTACAAGCCGAACAGCGGCGCCATCGCGTTCGACGGCAAGGACATCACCCGGGCGCGGCCCGACCGGATCCTCGCCGCCGGCATGGCGCGGACGTTCCAGAACATCCGCCTGTTCGCCACGATGACGGCGCTCGAGAACGTGATGGTGGGCCTCCACGCGCGCATGCAGGCGGGACTGTTCGGCTCGATCATCCGGCTCCCGTCCGTCCGCAAGGAGGAGCGCATCGCGCACCAGCGGGCCGCCGAGCTGCTCGAGTTCGTCGGTCTGCGCTCGAACCAGTTCCACCAGATGTCGGTGAACCTCGCGTACGGCGACCAGCGGCGCGTGGAGATCGCCCGTGCCCTCGCCTCCAACCCGAAGATGCTGCTGCTCGACGAGCCCACCGCCGGCATGAACCCTCAGGAGTCCGAGCGGCTGCGCGCGTTCATGCAGAGGCTGCGGGACGAGCAGGGGCTCACGATTCTCCTGATCGAGCACGACATGAAGGTCGTGATGAACGTCTCCGAATACATCACCGTGCTCGACCACGGCGAGAAGATCGCGGAGGGGAAGCCCCAGGAGGTGCGCGGCAACCCGCGCGTGGTGGAGGCGTACCTCGGAAAGCAGACGGGGGAGTAGGTAATGGCGCTGCTCGAGGTCCAGGACCTTCACACCTACTACGGCAACATCGCCGCTCTCAAGGGGATCTCGCTCGAGGTGAACGAGGGCGAGGTGGTCACGCTCATCGGCTCGAACGGCGCGGGCAAGTCCACCACGCTGCGCTCGATCTCGGGGCTCACGCCACCTCGTGAGGGCACGATCAAGTTCGACGGCAGAGAGATCGGTGAGACCGCTCCGCAGGAGATCGTGCGGCTCGGCATCTCGCAGGCTCCGGAGGGGCGGCGCTGCTTCTCCCGTATGTCGGTCCGAGAGAATCTCGAGCTCGGCGCCTACCTGCGCCGCGACGAGCGCATAAACGACGACCTCGATCGCGTGTACGACCTCTTCCCGCGGCTCAAGGAGCGCGAGAAGCAGAAGGCGGGCACGATGTCCGGAGGCGAGCAGCAGATGCTCGCGATCGGCAGGGCGCTGATGTCGAACCCGCGGCTGCTGCTGCTGGACGAGCCCGCGATGGGGCTCGCGCCGGTGCTGGTCGAGCGGATCTACGAGACGATCGCCGAGATCAACCGGCAGGGCACCACGATCCTGCTCGTGGAGCAGAACGCGAACTTCGCGCTCGACGTGTCGAAGCGCGGCTACGTGCTCGAGACCGGCACCGTGGCGCTCAGCGACGAGTCGTCGGCGCTGCGCGAGAACCCCGAAGTGCAGAAGGCGTACCTGGGCGCATGATCACCGTATTCGCACTGCTCGGCGCAAAGGCGCTCTGGCTCACGTACATCTGGCTGGCGTCGGCGATCATCGGGGCATGGCTGTCCGACCGCAAGGGATACGGCGAGAAGCCGGGGCTCGCGACGGGACTGCTGCTCACCTTCCTCGCGGTCGTGATCTGGCTTTTGTGGCCGGCGAAGGAGGACTCGCGCTGGAAGGTGCAGGGCCCGATCCCGCGTCGTGGCGCCCAGACGGTGGCGGAGGCGCGCGCCGAGCGGCACTCGGCGGGGCACGAGGACTGACACGTGGGCACCGCGCTCCTCATCCTCGTTGAGTTCTTCATCTGGGGGCTCGTGCTGGTCATGATCGGCGCCGCGATCGAGACTCTGTGGTCGCGGATCCGCGGCCGCAACAGGGACACGCTCGTCGAGTAGTCAGGGCTGGCGCAGCCGCCGGTGCCGATGTAGGTTCGGCAGCATGGCTCGCTACCTCGCAGGACTCGCACTCGCGGCCGCTCTCGCGCTTCCCTCGGCCGCCTCGGCGCTACCGCCGGTTTCCGGCACGCTCACGCAGCTCCCTGGACTGGCTGGATGCATCAGCAACGACGGCAGCTCGGGCCTGTGCACGGACGGGTTTGGCCTGGGCGGCGCGTACAACGTGGCTGTCAGCCCCGACGGGGCGAACGTGTACGTGCCTGGATCTGGCGGCTACCTGGCGGTGTTCAGGCGCGATCCTGCCTCGGGCGCACTCACGGAGACGCAGTGCTTCTCCTTCGATGGCACGGATACCGGTGGCGGGACCTGTACCGATGCTCGCGGGATCAATGACCCGGTGGGCATCGCAGTGAGCCCGGACGGGCGCTTCGTGTATGTCGGCGACTCCTCGGCGCAGGGCGAGATCTCGATCTACGCGCGTGATCCCGCCACCGGTGCTCTCACGCAACTGCCTGGTACGCAGGGCTGCATCTCGAATGACGGCAGTTCCGAAGACGGAGCCGGCACGTGCGAGCAGGGCCGTGGCTTTTCATACGCGTACCAGCTCGCGATGAGCCCGGACGGAAGCGACATCTACGCCGCTGACGACGCCGGTGCCGGTGGCGTCGCGGTTTTGCGCCGGGATGCCACCACAGGCACGCTCAGCCAGAGCGCGGGCCCGGATGGGTGCATCAGCAACGACGGCACGGCCGTGGGCGGCGGCAGCTGCGCCGACGGCCGGGCCATGTCTAGCGCTGAGGGCATCGACATCTCGCCGGACGGGCGGACCGTGTATGTCGGCACGCTCGGCGGCGAGTTGGCCGTATTGCAGCGCGATCCCTCGGGCAGCCTCGTTCAGTCGTCGGGTCCAGACGGCTGTTTCAGCGAGGATGGAAATGCCAGCGGCGGCCTCGCGGGCAGTTGCACCAGAGCGATCGCCCTCGGGGACATCTACCGACTGACCGTCGCACCGGACGGACGCAACGTCTACACCACCGGCTTCAGCTCATCCGAGGTTGCGGTCTTCGCGCGCAACGCCTCGACTGGCGCGCTCACCCAGCCCGCCGGAACCGCTGCGTGCGTGAGCGATTCCGGTGACGCCAGCAACGGAGGCGGGGGCCTTACGGGCGCGTGTGTGGACGGACGAGGCCTTGGTGGTGCCTTCCCGCTGGCCGTCAGCCCCGCGGGGGACAGCCTGTACGTGGGTGGTTACAGCGCCGCTGAGATGGCGGCTTTCGCACGCGATCCTGTCAGCGGAGCCGTCACGCAGCTGAGCGGAAAGAGCGGCTGTCTCAGCTCCAATGGCGACGACGCCAGCGGGGCGCCCGGCAACGGCCTGTGCGGAATGGTGCCGACGTTCACCACTCCGACGGGCATCGCGGTCAGCCCAGACGGCACATCGGCGTACGTCTCGGATGGCTCCGCGAGCGCGCTTGTGGCCTTCCGCCGTGAAACGGCTCCAACCTGCCAGGGCCAGACCGTCTCGGTGGCCCCGCGCACTCCTACGTCGGTGGCGCTGCATTGCTCGGATGCAGACGGCGACCCGGTCGGCCTCTCGATCGCCAGCCCGCCCGGGTCAGGTTCGCTCGGCGCAATCGCGGCTGGGGGCATCGTCACCTATACGCCCCAGGCCACGTTCGCAGGCCAGACGTCATTCACCTTCGCAGCGAGCGACGGCACGAACAGTTCGGCGCCCGCCACGGTCACGCTCCAGGTGCAGGCGGACCACACGCCGCCGCTGCTCAGCCGGCTGAGGCTCGTCCACGCCGTCTTCCGCGTGGGCAAGGCGCGCACGCCGCTCGTCGCGGCGGCCCGGCGACATCCAATCGGGACCACGTTCGCGTTCGCGCTCTCAGAGCCCGCGCGGGTCGCCGTCGTGATTCAGCGCGCGCTTCCGGGTCGCCGCGTGGGCCACGCGTGCCGCAAGCCCTCCGCCAGACTGCGCCACCGGAAGGCGTGCACGCGCTACGTGACGGTCGGCACACTCCGCCGAAGCGGAGCGCAGGGGCCCAACCGGGTGAACTTCAGCGGCCGGCTGGGCCGGCGGGCGCTCAAGCCGGCGCGCTACCGCGCCCGGTTCGTGGCCACCGATCCATCCGGCAACCGCTCAAATGCGCACACGCTGAAGTTCCGCGTCGTCAAGCACTAACTGCGTTTGGCCTCGGCCGCACCCGGTAGGAATCGGCGATGGCCCGGTTCCGCAAACCCGACGTGCTCGTGCTGGGCGGCGGCGGGATTCTCGGCGAGGCGTGGATGACCGCTGTGCTCGTCGGCCTCGAGGAGGCCACCGGCTTCGACGCGCGCGAGTGCGAGGGATACGTGGGTACCTCGGCCGGCTCGATCGTCGCCGCGGTGCTGAGTGCCGGGGTGGATCCGAGGACGCGTCTCGGGCGGATGCCAGAACAGCCTGGCGTCGAGGAGGTGGAGTCCGTGCCGGAAACAGGCACCGCCAGCCGCGCTGCGCGGCGCGCGGTGATGGTGGGCCGCGGCGCCGCGGCTCCGCTCGTGGCCGCCGGGCTGCAGTCCGTCGCGCCCGGGGGCGCGTTCTTCCGGCGCACGCTTCTTGGTGTGGTGCCGAGAGGCCGCAGATCACTGAGCGGTCTCGGCGACCACCTCGAGCGAGATGGCGCGAGGTGGGATGACGGCCGCCTCCGCGTGTCCGCAGTAGACGTGAAGAGCGGCAGGCGCGTGATGTTCGGCGCGCCGGGAGCGCCCGAGGCATCTGTGGGACAGGCGGTGGAGGCGTCGTGCGCGATCCCCGGCGTGTTCGAGCCGGTCCGGATCGGCGGGCGCGAGTACGTGGACGGCGGCGCGTGGAGTCCCACGAACCTCGATGCCGCGCCCGTGACGAACGGATCGCGCGTGCTGTGCCTGAATCCAACCGGCGCGTTCGCGTCACCGCTACTGGCGGGCATCGGCCTCGTCTCGCGCTCCACCGCGGCGCTCGAGGCGATCGCGCTTCAGCGCCAGGGCGCGCGGGTGCGCACGATCGTGCCCGACGAGGCATCGGTGGCGGTCATCGGGCGCAATCTGATGGATCCGCGCCCGCGCAAGGCCGCCGTGGAGGCGGGGCTTGCGCAGGGCCGCGCCGTCGGGCGCGGCGCCTAGGCCACCGCGGCGCGCAGCGCCGGCTCGAGCTCGGGGTGGCGGTACTCGTAGCCCAGCTCCTCGAGCCGTCTCGGCATCACCCGCGCGCCCGTCGTCACGATCGAGGCCATCTCGCCGTACAGGAGCTTCACGGCGAACGCGGGCACGGGGGCGACCGCCGGGCGCTTCAGCACCCGCCCGAGCGCCTTCGACAGCTCTCGGTTGGTCACGGGCTCGGGCGCGGTCAGGTTCACGGGGCCGCGAGCCCGCTCTTCGTCGATCGAAAAGAGGATCGCGCCCACCACATCGTCGAGGTGGATCCAGGACACGTACTGCCGCCCGCCCGCCACCGGCCCGCCCACGCCGAGCTTGAAGGGCGGCAGCATCTTCTCGAGCGCGCCGCCGGACGCCGCCAGCACGACACCGGTGCGCGTGAGCACCACCCGCATGCCGAGCTCCTCGGCGGCCCGCGCCTCGCGCTCCCAGGCCGCAACCACCTCCGCCAGGAAATCTCCGGCGGCGGGCGCGGTCTCGTCGAGCCGCTCGTCCCCGCGCGCGCCGTACCAGCCGATCGCGGACTGCGACACGAGCACCCGCGGTCTCGGCTCCGCGCTCGCGCCCAGGCCGGCAACGAGGTTGCGCGTTCCGAGCTCGCGCGACTCGCGTATGCGGCGCTTGGCGTCGCCCGACCAGCGCTGCGCGATCGGCTCGCCCGCCAGATGCACGACGGCATCGCGCCCTGCGAACGCCTCGGTGGGCGCGGGCTCGCTGTTTGGGTCGTGCCACTCGACCACGGTCACTCCCGGCAGCTCGGAGGCCGCCCGCGAGCCGCTGCGGCTGAGCACCGTCACCTCGTCGCCGCGAGCCTGCAGCTCGCGCACCAGCGCCCGTCCGATGAGACCCGTGGCGCCGGTGACCGCTACTCGCATGGCCGCCCTAGGAGGTGGGCACCCGCGCGTCCGGCGAGCGGGCGGCGCCGCTGCGCTCGGCCTCGCGCGCCACGGCGCTCGCCACGCACGAGCTCACGTAGCCGTTGAACACGCTCGGGATGATGTAGTCCTCGGCGAGCTCCTCGTCGGTCACCACGTCCGCGATGCCGTGGGCTGCGGCGAGCTTCATCTCCTCGGTGATGCGCCGCGCGCGGACGTCGAGCGCGCCCCGGAAGATGCCCGGGAACGCGAGCACGTTGTTGATCTGGTTCGGATAGTCGGAGCGCCCGGTGGCCATCACCCGGGCGTAGCGCTCGGCCTCCTCCGGAATCACCTCAGGATTGGGGTTGGCCATCGCGAACACGAACGGGTCCGGGTTCATCCGGCGCAGATCCGAGGCCTCGATGATGCCGGGCCCCGATAGACCGACGAACAGGTCGGCGCCCTCGAGCACGTCGACAGGGGTGCCGGAGCGCCGCTCCGAGTTCGTGTTCTCGGCGAGCCACGTCTTCGGCGCGTTCATCGAGCCGTCCTCGTACTCGTGCCTGCCGGTGTGGATCGCGCCGTGGCGGTCGCACGCCACGATCGTCCGCACGCCGGACGCGATCAGAATCTTCGCCACGGCCACGCCCGCCGCGCCGGCGCCCACTATCACCACGTTCAGGTCCTCGAGCTTCCGGCCCGTCAGGCGGCACGAGTTGAGCAGCGCCGCGAGCACCACGATCGCGGTGCCGTGCTGGTCGTCGTGGAACACCGGGATGTCCAGCTCCTCCAAGAGCCGGTTCTCGATCTCGAAGCAGCGCGGCGACGAAATGTCCTCGAGGTTGATGCCGCCGAACGTGGGAGCGAGGAGCTTCACCGCCTGGACGATCTCGTCCGGGTCCTTCGTGTCGAGGCAGATGGGGAACGCGTCCACGTCAGCGAACTCCTTGAAGAGCATCGCCTTGCCCTCCATCACGGGCATGGCGGCCTCGGGGCCGATGTCACCGAGGCCGAGCACTGCGCTGCCGTCGGACACCACGGCCACCGTGTTCGACTTGATCGTGTACTCGAACGCCTTCTCCGGCTCGTCGTGGATCGCCATGCACACCCGGCCGACGCCCGGCGTGTACGCCATGGAGAGATCGTCGCGCGTCTTGATGGCGGCCTTGAGGCCCGTGTAGAGCTTGCCGCCGCGGTGGAGCTCGAACGTTCGGTCGGTCACCTCGAGGAGCGAGCAGCCGTCCACCAGCTCCATGGCGCTGATGATCGCCTCGGAATGCTCCTGGTCCGAGCACATCACGGTGATCTCGCGGACCGCTTTGAGCTCCCCGAGCTCGATCGAGTCGATCGCCCCGATCGAGCCGCCGGCGGCGCCGATCGCGGACGCGACCATGCCGAGCTGCCCCGGGCGGCGATCGAGCTCAACCCGGAGCGTCAGCGAGAACTGTGCGCTCGGTCTAACTGCCATGACTCCTCAGAACGGGGGTCGATCATATAGAGAGGCCCCAATTGCAGGGGTTCCTTGGGAGGCCGCTCCCGTTCATAAGATCCCCTGGTGGCAGATAACGGGCGTGAACTCTTCCTGATCGACGGCAACAGCCTGGCGTACCGCGCCTTTTTCGCGCTGCCGGAGACGATCGCCACCTCGCGCGGCGTGCCCACCAACGCGATCTTCGGCTTCGCCTCGATGCTCGTGAAGGTGCTCACCGAGTACGGCGTCAACCCCACGCTCGTGTGCTGGGACGCCGGCATGTCCGGGCGCGAGACCACCTACGACGAGTACAAGGCCGAGCGGCGCGAGCGGCCGGACCTCCTGCGCGAGCAGTGGCCGCACCTCCATCCGCTCGTGGAGGCGTTCGGCTACCAGAACGTCAGGGTGGAGGGCTACGAGGCCGACGACGTGATGGCCACGCTGGCCATGCAGGCGAAGGAGAAGCGCATCCCGGTGATGATGGTCACCGGCGACCGCGACATGTTCCAGCTCATCGAGCCGGGCATCCGCGTGATGGCCACGAGCCGCGGCATCACCGAAACGAAGATCTACGACACGCAGGCGGTGATCGACCGCTACGGCATCGCGCCGGATCTGATCCCGGACTTCTACGGCCTCAAGGGCGACACGAGCGACAACATCCCGGGCGTCCCGGGCATCGGCGACAAGACCGCCGCGCAGCTGCTCCAGCAGTTCGGCACGCTCGAGGAGGTGCTCGCGAACATCGACAAGGTGTCCGGCGCCAAGCGCAAGGAGAACCTCACCAACCACGCGGATGACGCTCGGGTGTCGAAGCAGCTCGCCACCGCCATCCGGGACGTGCCGGTGGACATCGACATAGAGCAGTGCGTGGCGGGCGAGCCGGACCGCTCGAAGCTGCGCGAGTTCTTCCGGGAGTTCGAGCTGCGCGACCCGCTGCGGCGGCTCGAGGAGGCGCTCGGCGGGGAGGAGGCGGCCGCGCCGCGCCAGCGCGCAGTGGTGGAGCTCGAGGCCACGGCGCTGGAGATCCCGGCGGCCGACCTCGCGGGCTTCGACGGCGATCACGCCACGCTCGCCGCCGAGCGGCCGCAGGACGAAGACGGCGTCCCGCACGGGCCGCTGCGCTTCGCGGCCTACTCCGGCGGCGAGAACGTGATGATGGGCGAGGCCGAGACCCTTGCCGCACTTACGCTCGCCTGGGGCGAGCGGCCGCTCGTGGCGCACGACTGGAAGTCGCTCGCCACGGGTGAGGGCCCGTGCGACACGCCGCCGCTCGAACACGACACGATGGTGGCCGCCTACCTGATCGATCCGGCGCGCCGCAAGTACCCGCTCCCGGAGCTGCTGGAGGACGAGGGCATCAGCGCCGCGATCAACGGCGCGAACGGCCTCGCAGAGCGGGCCGTTTGCACGCGCGCCCTGGCGGAGCGGCAGCTCGCGCGCATCGCTGAGCTGGACCTCACGCGGCTCCTGAACGAGGTGGAGATGCCGCTCGTGGAGGTGCTGCTCGACATGGAGCGCGCGGGGGTGAAACTCGACACCGAGCGCCTGGCGGCGATCAACGCCGGCTTCGCCGACCGCATCACGGCGCTAGAGCGGGAGATCTGGGAGCTCGCGGGCGAGGAGTTCACGATCGGCTCGCCGCAGCAGCTCGCCCAGGTGCTGTTCGACAAGCTCGGGCTGTCAAAGAAGCGCCGCGGCAAGACCGGGTTCTCAACGGATGCCCGCGTGCTGGCCGCGATCCGCGACGAGCATCCGATCATCGCCAAGGTCGAGCAGTGGCGCGAGCTCACGAAGCTGAAGAGCACCTACCTCGACGCGTTGCCCGAGCTGATCAGCCACGAGGACGGGCGCCTGCACACCACGTTCAACCAGACGGCCACCACCACCGGCCGGCTGTCGAGCACCAACCCCAACCTTCAGAACATCCCCATTCGCAGCGAGGAGGGGCGCGAGATCCGCGCGTGCTTCGTTGCCGAGCCTGGGGCCAAGCTCATCTCCGCCGACTATTCGCAGATCGAGCTGCGGGTGCTCGCGCACATCGCCGACGAGCCCGTGCTCCGGGAGATCTTCCGCCGCGGCGAGGACGTGCATGCCGCCACCGCCGGCGAGATGTTCGGCCTGCCGCCCGAGCAGGTGGACCACGGCACGCGCTCGCAGGCGAAGATGATCAACTTCGGGATCGTCTACGGCCTGTCCGCGTACGGCCTCGCTGACCGCCTCAACATTCCGCAGGAGGAGGCGGCCGAGTTCATCGAGCGCTACCTCAACCGCTTCCCGAAGGTGCAGGAGTTCATCACTCGCACGATCACGAGCGCGACCGACGAGGGTTTCGTCACCACCGCCTTCGGACGGATCCGCCGCATCCCGGAGCTGCGGGCGCGCCAGCGGCAGACGCGGCTGCTCGGCGAGCGCCTGGCGGTGAACACGGTGATCCAGGGCACCGCCGCGGACATCATCAAGGTGGCGATGGTGCGCTGCTGGAAGCGGCTGCGGGAGGAGGGGCTGTCCACCCGGCTCGTGCTCCAGATCCACGACGAGCTGCTGTTCGAGGCGCCTGAGTCCGAGGTGGAGCAGGCGTCGAAGATCGTGCGCGACGAGATGGTGCGCGCCTTCGAGCTCGACCCGCCGCTGGGCGTCGACGTGGGCGTCGGCAACAACTGGCTCGAGGCGAAATAAGCCCACTGGAAATCCGCCGCGCCGCGGGTTATCTTCGCCTCATGTACACACGCGCGACCGTCATCAGGCGCTTCGAGGACCGCATCAACGACGGGCTCACGCAGCGAGCGC
>DATEPK010000339.1:0-9939 GCA_035273245.1 Thermoleophilaceae bacterium | reverse complement strand
CCGGTCTCGCCCTCACCCTCGATGACCGGCGCGTGGAGCGCCCGCAGAGCGGCCGCGAGGTCGGAGCCTCCATGCGGGTGGTGGTTGGCGACTCGACCTACTTCGGCCACGTGGACGGCCTCGCCGAGGAGGATCTGCGGCGCGTTGCCGACTCCGTGTCGCAGGCCGTGGCGGGGGAGCGGCGCCGGCCCGCCGCGCTGAAGGCCGCGGAGCCCGGCGAGGCGTACGAGATCGCGCAGCGTCCGGAGGAGGTCGCCGCCGCCGAGAAGGCGCAGATCCTGCATGCATGCGACGAGGCCGCTCGGACCGCGGGCGCGGAGGTCGCCCAGGTGTCCGTGAGCTACGTGGAGAACCGCCGCCGTGTGCAGGTGTTCAACTCCGACGGCGTGGCGGCGGCGGACGACCGCACCCGCGTGCGGCTCGGCGCGCAGGTGGTCGCGCGGCGCGACGGCACGGTCGAGACCGGCCACGAGACGCGCGGCGGCCACGCCGGCTTCGAGCTCATCTCCGCGAACCCGGAAGAGGTGGCGGAGAACGCGGCGCGCAAGGCGCTCACCATGCTCGACGCCGTGGACGCGCCGACCGGCCGAATGACGGTGGTGGTGGGCAACGGCTTCGGCGGCGTGCTCCTGCACGAGGCGGTCGGCCACGGCCTCGAGGCGGACGCAATCCACAAGCGCGCCAGCGTGTACGCGGGCAAGCTCGACACGATGGTGGCGCCCGAGTTCCTCGTGGCGTACGACAGCGGCGCCGAGGCGGGCGAATGGGGCTCCGACGGCATCGACGACGAGGGGACCCCCACGCAGCGCACGACCATCATCGAGAACGGCCGCCTCACCTCGTACCTGTACGACCTCCTGCGAGCCCGCAAGGACGGCGTGCCCTCCACGGGCAACGGGCGGCGCGAGTCCTTCCGCCACCTGCCGATCCCGCGGATGACGAACACCTACTTCGCCAACGGGAACGCCACGCCGGAGGAGCTGATCGAGGGGACCGAGCACGGCCTCTACGCGGTGTCCTTCGGTGGCGGGCAGGTGGAGCCGGCGACGGGCGACTTCGTGTTCGGCCTCTCGGAGGGCTACCTGATCGAGAACGGCAAGGTGACGAAGCCGGTGCGCGGCGCCACGCTGATCGGGAATGGCCTGGAGGCGCTCAAGCGGATCGACGGCGTCGCCGCCGACCTCTCCATCGCCACAGGGTTCTGCGGCAAGGGCGGCCAGCGCGTTCCCGCGGGAGTGGGCCAGCCGCACGTTCGCATCCAGTCGATCACCGTCGGCGGGACGGCGGCGTGAGCCAGACGGACCTCGAGGGCATCGCGCGGCGCGCGGTGGAGGCGGCGCAGTCCGCGGGCGCCGACGACGCCGAGGCGTGGGTTGAGGAGGCCGTGACCCGGCAGATCCGCGTGTACGAGGCGAACGTGGAGAGCCTCACCGACGCCGGCAGCCGCGGTGTGGGCGTGCGTGTATTCCTGGATGGCCGCTCCGGCTACGCGTACGGCACCGATCTCAGCGACGAGGGCGTGACCGCTCTCGCGGCCGCGGCGAACGAAAGCGCGGCGGTGGCCGACCCGGACGAGTTCGGAGGCCTTCCGGAAGAGTTCGGCACGACCGCGATCGATGGCCTCCACGCGGCCGAGCTCGCAAGCTGGAACACCGAGCGCAAGATCGAGCTGGCGGTGGAGATCGAGCGCGCCGCACGCGCGCACGACGGCGTGTCGCAGGTCGAGGACACCGTGTACGCGGACGCCGACGGCAGCGTGGCGCTCGCGAACTCGCGCGGCTTCTGCTCGTCCTACGAGGCAAGCTCGGTGTGGGCGTACGCGTCCGTCTTCGCCGGGGAAGGCGCCGACCTGATGACCGGCCTCGGCGTCGGCCTCGGGCGCGAACCCGGCGAGCTCGACGCGCGCGCGATCGGGGACGAGGCCGCCGAGCGTGCGCTCGCCCTGGTGGGCGCGCGGCAGCCGGAAAGCCGCCGCTGCCCCGTGGTGCTCGACGCCTTCGTGGCCGCGAGCTTCATCGGCTTCATCGGAGGCATGCTCTCGGCGGACGCGGTGCAGCGCGGGCGTTCGCTGTTCGCCGGGCGCGAGGGCGAGGAGATCGCCTCCGGGGCGGTCCGGCTCGTCGACGACGGCGTGGACCCCGAGGGGCCCGACAGCGCACCCTTCGACGGCGAGGGCTCGGCCCGCCGCCGTACCGCGCTGATCGAGGACGGCCGGCTGCTCACCTTCCTCTTCGACGCGCGCACGGCGCGGAAGGGCGAGCGCAAGACCACCGCCAGCGCGTCGCGCGGCTCGTACCGCACGCCGCCATCCGTCGGCACCGCGAACCTACTGCTCGAGCCGGGGGACGCCGACCTCGAGGAGCTGGCGCGGCGCGCGGGTGACGGCCTCTACGTAACCGACGTCGCCGGGCTCCACTCGGGGGTCAATCCAGTGTCCGGAACCTTCTCCGTGGGCGCCACCGGCAGGCTCATCGAGGGCGGCGAGCTGGGCCGGCCGGCCCGCGAGATGACGATCGCGAGCGACCTCGTATCGATGCTCAAAGCGGTGCAGGCGGTGGGCTCGGCGAGCCGCTGGGTGCCGTTCGGGGGGAGCGTTAAGGCGGCTCCACTGCTGATCGGCGAGATGGCCGTATCGGGCGCCTAGCTGGCGCGAAACCAGTCGCAGAGCCAAAAACCCCGCGCCAGGAAAGCCGCAATTTGCGTATTTAGCGGTCTGCACTCGGACCTTTTGGAGGCTCATCGTCCGAATCCGTTGTTAGGTTCGGAGCCGTCCAAGACCCCCCGTTAAGGAGGAGCAGTGACGAAGGCCGAATTCGTAGACCAGGTTGCATCCCAGTCTGGTCTGTCCAAGGGCGATGCCACGAAGGCTGTGGACACCGCTCTCGACGTGATCGAGTCCACCCTGTCGCGCGGCGGCGAGATCAACTTCACCGGCTTCGGGAAGTTCTCGGTGGCCGACCGGGGAGCCCGCCAGGGCGTCAACCCTCAGACGGGCGAGCGGATCCAGATCGCGGCCAGTCGCGTGCCTCGCTTCAGCGCCGGCTCGGCTCTGAAGAAGGCCGTCAAGGGCTAGGGAGCGCAGCCTCCAGTCCGACAAGGCGGGGAGCCCTTCGGCGCTACTGTCGGAGGCGTTCTCCCCTTCGCTGACAGGCTGGCCGCACTCGTCGAGGAGCGGACAAGCCAGATCGTCCTCGGCCTCGACCCCGACCCTGCCGCGCTGTGGCAGGTCGCGGTCGAGGCCGTGCGCGATCACCAAGGCGATGTAGGCGAGCGCACCGCCGCCGCCGTGGAGGCCCACTGCCGCGCGGCGATTGACGCCGCCGGACCCGCGTGCGTCGCCATCAAGCCACAGCTCGCGTGCTTCGAGCGTCTCGGCGCGCCCGGCATCGCGGCGCTCTACGCCGTGGCGGCGTACGCGCGCGAGGCGGGGCTGCTCGTCCTCGCGGACGGCAAGCGCGGCGACGTGCCGGTGACCGCTCGCGCGTATGCGCAGTTCCTCGTCGGCTCGACGCCCGGCGAGTTCGGTGACGTGCCCGGCCTGGGCGCGGACGCCTTCACGGCCAACCCTCTTTTAGGCCGCGACTCGCTCGAGCCGCTCGTGGAAGCCGCCCGCTCCGCCGGCGCATGCATGTTCTGCCTGGTGCGCACGTCCAATCCCGGAGCGGCGGACATCGAAGACGTGCCGGCGCCGACTGAGCCGCTGCACGAGCGCCTCGCGGCGATCGTGCGCGAGCTTGGAGCGGACGGCATCGCCGGCTGCGGCCTGAGTGACGTTGGCGCGGTCACGGGCGCCACGCGGCCGGACATGCTGGCTCGTCTGCGCGAGCTGATGCCGCACGCGATCTTCCTCTTGCCGGGTGTGGGTGCACAGGGCGGATCGGTGGACCTGCTGGGCCCCGCGTTCGCACCTCATCCGGCCGCTGGGCTCGTCACCGCGTCGCGCTCGATCGTGGACGCATATCGCTCATCTGGGGGAGACCCCGCGGTGGCCGCGGCGGCTGCCGCACAGGAGCTGCGATCCACCGCTTGGACACTCGCAGCCCGCAGCTGAGGTACGCAAATACTTCAGTCGAGCTACCGAAAGCTCCAACATTCGTCCATAAGGAGTAAATGCCGTTTAGGGCCTCGAAAGGGATGGCGAGGACAGAGGCATGCCTCGTTTTCCGTCCCTCCTCGTCGGGGTGTGCTTTGCCACGTCCCTGATCGCTCCCGCCGCCGCCTCGGCAGGCATCTTCGGCACACCGCCCATCCCGATCTCCGTCGGCCCCCACGGCGAGGCCGCCAATGGTCCGTCGGGTCACCCCACCATCTCGGGCGACGACCGCAAGGCGCGCTACGTCGCCTTCGACTCCGCGGCTTCCAACCTCGTCGCGAACGACGTCAACGGCCGCACCGACGTGTTCGTCTGGGGCCGGCCCCACGGCCGCGCCGGGCTGCGCCTCTCGCGGCCGGCCCGTCCGTCCGGCACGCTCATCCGCGCCAGCGTCTCCTCGCACGAGGTGCAGGGCAACGGTGACTCCATGAATCCTTCGCTCGACGGCTCGATGCACAACCGGCCTCACTGCGTGGCGTTCCAGTCCACGTCCACCAACCTGGCGCCGGGCGATGCCGACGCCGTCGAGGACGTCTTCGTGCGCAACTTCTCTCATGGCACCACCCGCCTGATTTCGCGCGGCATCGGCGCCCCGGCGGTGAACCCGTCCATCGATGGCAACTGCGGCTCCGTGGCCTTCCAGGCCGGCGGAATGGTCTTCGTGGCCCGCGTACGCGGC
The DNA here is from genome assembly GCA_035273245.1 of Thermoleophilaceae bacterium. Taxonomy (GTDB): domain Bacteria; phylum Actinomycetota; class Thermoleophilia; order Solirubrobacterales; family Thermoleophilaceae; genus JAICJR01. The sequence goes on along the minus strand of DATEPK010000339.1, from coordinate 5,167 downwards.
GGCCGGCCGCACCTGCTCGGCTCCGGCAGCAACCCCTCGTACGCGAAGGACGGCTCGGCGATCGTCTGGCAGCAGGGCGGCGGAATCATGCTCCGCGCCGGCGGCCACACGGTTCGCGTGGCTGACAGCGGCTCGGATCCCCACGTGTCCGACAGGACCGCCGGCGAGTGGGGGGTGGTCTTCCAGACCGGCGCGCGCCTCACGGGCAATGACACGAACCCCGGCAGCGACGTGTACATGCGCGTCATCCGCGGCGGCCATGTGAGAGGCACCGACCTGATCTCAGCGTCGCGCCGCGGCGCCCACAGCCTCGGCGGCACGAACATCGCCGGCGGCATCACGGCTTTCGGCGCGCTGCGCGGAATCGTGACCTTCGCGAACGACGAGGGCGGGCAGGACACGCTCTACTACCGCAACAACCACACCGGCAACATCGACGACCTCGCGCATGCCTCCGCCGCCGCCTCGATCTTCGACGTGGCCACGAGCGCACGCGCCAACTTCGTCGCCTTCAGTTCCACCTTCTCGGGCTTCCGCTTCGACCACAACGGGGCGCAGCAGGACGTCTTCTTCAAGGCGTTGCGCGACGGGAGTGCTCTGTAGGGAGTAGGGAGTGGGAGTAGGGAGGTCCTACTCCCGGGCTAGCATGCGATCGCGATGGGTCGCCGCTCGAGGAGCCCGATGCGGTTTGTCGCACCGCTCGCGATCGTCGCGTTCGTGATCGCGTTCATCATCGTGCTGTCGAGCTCCGGCGGGGGGAGCAGCTCGAGCGGCGGCACGAGCACCACGAACAGAACGAGCACCAGCAGCTCCACGACCGCAGGCGGCAAGCGATCGGGCTCAAAGCTCGCCCACCGGCGCACCTACACGGTGCGCGCCGGCGACACTCTCGGGGCGATCGCGATCAAGACGGGCGTGAGCGTGACAACCCTTGAGGACCTGAACCCCGGGCTCGACCCGCAGGGCCTGGTGGCCGGCCAGAGGCTAAAACTGAGGTAGTGACGAGAGCGCCAGGCATCCGGCCGCGCTTGATCGCCGCCTGCGCCGCAGCAGTGGCTCTGAGCGCGAGCACCGCCACGCCCGCCCTGGCGTCCTCAGCGCCACCGTCGCTGAGCTCGACCGCGGCGATCGTGATCGACGCACGTACCGGCGCGGTGCTCTACTCGGAGCACGGAAGCTCGCGGCGCGCGATCGCGAGCACCACCAAGCTGATGACCGCCCGGCTCACGCTCGCGCACACGCAGCCGGCGGACGACTTCACGGCGCCCGCGTACAACCCGGCGCCGGCGGAATCGGTGATCGGGCTCCGCAAGGGCGAGCGCATGACCGTGCACGACCTTCTGCGCGCCCTGCTTCTTCCGAGCGCGAACGACGCCGCGTGGGACCTCGCGTACAACGTGGGCGGCTCGTCGGTGGGCTCGTTCGTCCACATGATGAACCGCGAGGCGCGTCGGCTCGGACTGCGCCACACCCACTACGAGAACCCGATCGGGCTCGACGATCCGGACAACTACTCCACCGCGCACGACCTCGCCAGGCTCGCGTCGCTCGACATGCGCATTCCGGCGTTCGCGAGGATCGTGGACAAGACCCACGCGACCCTGAAGAGCGGCTCGCACACCCGCACGGTGATCAATCGCAACGACCTCGTCGCGCGCTACCACTACGTCGACGGGGTGAAGACGGGGCACACCGAGCAGGCGGGCTACGTACTCGTCGGCGCCGCGCACAGGTCGGGCGCCAGCGTGATCAGCGTCGTGCTCGGCGAACCGAGCGTGGCCAAGCGCGACTCGGACTCGATCGCGCTGCTGCGCTGGGGCCTTCGCCAGTACCACCGCGTGGCGGTGTTCAAGGGCAGGCACGCGGTGGCTAGCGCGGGGATCCACCAGCACAGCGGCCGTGCCGCGCTCGTCCCGGCGAGCGGCCTCACGCTCACGGTGCGGCGCGGTCTGCCGGTCCGTTTGCGCGCGCTCGCGCCGGACGAGCTCAGGGGACCGCTGCCGGCGGGGCGCAAGGTCGGCCGCGTACAGGTGCTGGTGGGCAACCGGGTGGCGGGCAGCGTCCCGCTCGTCACGGCGGCGAGCGTGCCGGGCCCGTCGTTCACGCACCGGTTCGAGAGCGTGCTTCGCGACGTGCTGATCACGCTGGCCGTGCTGTTCGTCCTCCTGGCCGGTACGCTCGTGGCGCTGCGGGTGCGTGTACTGCGCCGGCAGCGGGCCAGGTCCGTCCAATGATCATCACCGTCACGCTCAACGCCGCGATCGACAAGACGCTCGCGGTGCCGAACTTCCGCCTGGGCCGCCGGCACCGCGCCGTCGAGCAGACGTCGATGGCGGGGGGCAAGGGTGTGAATGTCGCCCGCGCGCTCAAGTCGCTCGGGCAGCCGGTGATCGCGACCGGAGTGGCAGGCGGCCCCAACGGCACGCGCATCATCGAGCAGCTCACCGAGGAGGCGATCCTCAACGACTTCGTCCGCATCCGCGAGGAGTCGCGCATGTCCACCGCGGTCGTGGACCCGACCTCCGGCGAGCAGACGGAGATCAACGAGCGCGGCCCGCTCGTCACCGAGGCGGAGCTCGAGCTGTTCGTCGACAAGCTTCTCTACCTCGCCAAGGGCGCGGAGATCTGCGTGTTCTCCGGGAGCCTGCCGCGCGGCGTGGAGGCGGACGTGTACGCGCGGCTCGTCACGGAGCTGCGCAAGCTCGGCGTCACCACGATCCTCGACTCGGAGGGCGACGCGATGCTGCTCGGCACCCGCGCGGAGCCCACGATCGTCTCGCCGAACGAGCTCGAGGCCGAGGAGCTCGTCGGCCACGAATTCTCGGACGACCAGGACCGGCTCACCGGCCTGCGCGAGATCGCCGAGCTGGGCGCCCGCGAGGTGATCATGACGCGCGCCTCGGGCTGCCTCGCGCTGCTGGGCGACACCGAGCGCCTCCTCTACCGCGCCACGCTCGACCCGCTCGAGCCGATATCCGCCGTGGGCTCAGGCGACGCGTTCCTCGCCGGCTACGTGGCCGCCCGTTACGGCGGCAAGCCGGCGGAGGAGTGCGTGCGCTTCGGCGTGGCGTGCGGCGCGGAGTCCACGCAGCATTTCGGCGCGGGCGTGCTCGACCCGCGGGAGGTGGAGCGGCTCGTGCCCGACGTGAGGGTCGAGAGCCTCGACGCCTCGGCCGCGCAAGCCAGCCGCTGAGCAGGCTCTGCAGGCGCCCGCGGGTGGTGGCTGGCGCGAACGTCGCCGGTTAACCCCGCAAGCTGCGGGTTTTCGGCCCCGGGCGGGGCGGCAGGCCGTTGGTATCGTCCTTTTTCAGTCCGCCGCCGAACCTAGGATGCCTTCATGGAAGTTGAGATCGGTCGAGGCAAGAAGGGCCGTCGCGCCTACGGCTTCGATGACATAGCAATCGTTCCCTCGCGCCGCACGAGGGACCCTGACGACATCGACATCACCTGGACGCTCGGGCCCTACCGCTTCGAGCTTCCGCTCCTCGCGTCCGCCATGGACGGGGTCGTCTCGCCGCGCACGGCGGGCATCCTCGGCAAGCTGGGCGGCCTCGCGGTCCTCAACCTCGAGGGGATCTTCACGCGCTACGAGGACGCGGAGGACCAGCTCGAGCGCATCTCGCAGCTCCCGCGCGAGCACGCCACCGCCGAGATGCAGGCGATCTACCAGGAGCCGGTCAAGCCCGAGCTGATCGCCCGGCGCATCGAGGAGATCAAGGAGCAGGGCGTCGTGTGCGCTGCGTCTTTGACTCCGCAGCGCGTGCGCGACTACTACGAGATCGCGGTGGAGGCGGGGCTCGACATCCTGGTCATCCAGGGCACGGTCATCTCGGCCGAGCACGTGTCCACCACTTCCGAGCCGCTCAACCTCAAGCAGTTCATCAAGGAGGTTCCGCTGCCGGTGGTCGTCGGTGGCTGCGCCTCCTACTCCACCGGCCTCCACCTCATGCGCACCGGCGCGGTGGCCGTGCTCGTGGGCGTCGGTCCTGGCGCGGCGTGCACCACCCGCGGCGTGCTCGGCATCGGCGTGCCTCAGGCCACGGCGATCGCCGATGTGGCGGCCGCGCGCTCGCAGCACATGCTCGAGACGGGCGACTACGTGAAGGTGATCGCCGACGGCGGCATGCGCAACGGGGGCGACATCTCGAAGGCATTCGCCTGCGGCGCCGACGCCGCGATGATCGGCTCACCGCTCGCGCGCGCATACGAGGCGCCGGGCCGCGGGTTCCACTGGGGCATGGCCACGTTCCATCCGTCGTTGCCGCGCGGCGCGCGCGTGAAGACGACGCAGAACGGCACGCTCGAGCAGATCATCCTGGGGCCCGCGCACGAGAACGACGGCACGTTCAACCTGATGGGCAGCCTGCGGACGTCGATGGCCACCTGCGGCTACGAGGACATCCCGTCCTTCCACCGCGCGGAGGTCATGGTCGCGCCGGCGCTTCAGACGGAGGGCAAGCAGCTCCAGCGCGACCAGGCGGTGGGGATGGGCGCCACGGGGGCGGCAGCGGCCGCTCCGGCTCCGGACGTGTCGAACGGCCATACGCCGGCGGATCCGGCTCTAGTCGAGTAAGTGACCGACGCGCTCGCCACTGGGGCCGCCGAGCGTGAACAGGTCACGGGGCCGAAAACCGAGGAAGTCCTGGTCCTGGATTTCGGGGGCCAGTACTCGCAGCTGATCGCGCGGCGCGTGCGCGAGTGCGGGGTGTTCTCGGAGCTACTGCCGCATCACGTGCCGCTCGAGGAGGTCCGCCGGCGTGCGCCGCGCGGACTGATCCTCTCCGGCGGTCCGGCGTCCGTGTACAGCGACGGTGCGCCGAAGCTGCGGCCGGAGCTGCTCGAGCTCGGGATTCCGGTGCTCGGCATCTGTTACGGCATGCAGGCGATGGCGCTCGAGCTCGGCGGGCGAGTGGAGAGCGCGCCGGTCGGAGAGTTCGGGCGCTCGGAGCTCACGGTGCAAGAGCACGGCCGTCTGCTCGCGGGGCTTCCGGCGGAGCAGCGTTGCTGGATGAGCCATCGCGACACGGTGTTCGAGCCGCCCGCGGGAGCGACGGCGCTCGCCTCATCCTCCGAGTCGCCGGTGGCGGCGTTCGAGGACACGGCGCGCGGCCTGTACGGGATCCAGTTCCACCCGGAGGTCGTGCACACGCCGTACGGCACGGACGTG
>DATEPK010000338.1:0-6922 GCA_035273245.1 Thermoleophilaceae bacterium | reverse complement strand
GTGTGCCTGCCGCACCAGCGGCAGTACTTCCGCATCTCGATCCGCCCGGGATCGTTGCGCTTGGACTTCTCGGTTTGGTAGTTCCGGCGCTTGCACTCTTCGCAAGCGAGCGTCACGCCGATTCGGACATCTCCGCGGGCCATGGCTCCCCTTGGCGACGATATGCGCCGTCCTGAGCGAAGAAAGACCCCCTGAGGGGTCGCTTGCTCGTACGACGCGAGGTTGCTCGCTCAGTCTAGCGCGCCGCCGTCCCGGCGCCCGTCTCTGGAGCCTAAGGGTGGGGGTGCGAGGGCCGATTACCCGGGCGATGCCCTTGCCGCTTCAACAATCCGCCGGGACGCTGGAGGAACTCGCCCGCGCGAGTGGTCTCAACCTGCTCGCGTACCGCGAGGACCATGTGCGCGAGCGGGTGAGCCGGGCGCTCGAGCGCGAGGGCGTCGCGGACGCCGTCGAGCTGGCTCGCCTGATCGCCGCGGAGCCTGGCGCTCGGGAGCGCTTCCGCCGATCGGTGGCCATGGTGGTGACTGGGCTGTTTCGCGACCCGGAGCAGTTCGAGCTGCTCGAGCGGGAGCTCCTGCCGCTCGTGATGGGCAGGCGGAGGCAGCTGCGTATCTGGTCGGCCGGTTGCGCTGACGGCTCGGAGCTCTACAGCGTCGGCATCGTCCTCGCCCAGCTGGGCCGGCTCGACAGCGCCGGGCTGCTCGGCAGCGACCTGCTCCACGAGAACCTTCGCGTGGCAGAGCGGGGCATCTACGGCGATGTCCAGCTGCCGCCGCCGCTGCGGGCGCGGATGCGCTGGGAGCAGCGCGACCTCATCGGGGACTCGATGCCCGCCGGCAAGTGGAGCGTGATCCTCTGCCGCAACGTCGCGATCTACCTGCGCGACGAGCCGAAGCGGCGCCTGCACGAGCGGCTCTGCGGTGCCCTTGCGGCGGGAGGCGTGCTGGTGCTCGGCCGCAGCGAGCGGCTCAGCGATCCCGAGACCTTCGGGGTCGAGTCCGTGGCACCGCACGCCTACAGGCGGATCGCGTGAGGCGCGGCGGGCTCACCGCCCGGATGATCGCTGCCGGCGCCCTGCTCCTCGCGGTGGTGGCGGTGGTGTTCGCGGTGCTGCTGTCGGCAATCGGCGACCTTCGCGGCTCCACCCGCTGGACCGAGCACTCGGTGGCGGTGCTGGCAGCCTCCGGCGAGCTTCAGAACAACCTGAGCGACATGTCGTCGGCCACCCGCACCTACGTCGACGCGCCGAGTGCTGCACTGCTTCAGCGCTGGCGCTCCCTGCGCAACCAGGTTCCGCGAGAAGCCGGCCGGCTCGGGGCGATGGTGAGCGACAACCCGGGCCAGACCGCGGCGGTGCGGCTGCTGCGGACGGACATCCGCTCGTTCATGACCGACTACGACGATCCGCTCATCGCGACGGCCCGCAGGCCCGGGGGCCGCGAGCGCGCGCAGCTCATCGTCCAGGGGTCGACCGGCCGCAACATGATCTCGGTGATCCGCTCCGAGTTCGAGCAGTTCAATGCGCGGGAGAAGGCACTGGGACTGCAGCGCGGATCGAACTCGCGCGGGCACGCGCACACAGCGGCCTTGATCGCGCTGGGCGCGCTCGTGGTCCTGCTGCTCGCGATCCTCGCCAGCGCCGTGCTGCTGGGGCGCTCGGTGGTCCTGCCGATCCGCCGCGTGGCGGCCGCGGCGGCGCGCCTCGGCCGCGGAGAGCTCTCCGCGCGCGTGGATGAGACCGGCCACGGCGAACTCCGCGGCCTCGCGCAGTCGTTCAACCGCATGGCGGCGGGCCTTCGCGACTCTCGCGACGAGCTCGAGACGCAGAACCGCGAGCTCGAGACCCAGCGGGCGGAACTCGAGGACGCGCTCGCGCAGCTCTCGGACGAGAAGCGGCAGGTGGACGAGTTCCGCCGCTTCATCGAGCTGGTGGCCGCCGAGAACGACCCTGTTCGGCTGGCCGACATGGTGCTTAAGGAGCTCTGCGATTACGTGGGCGCGCCGGTGGGGACGCTCTACGGAGTTGACGGCGATCACGGCGCGGCGCTCACCTGCCTCTCGGCGCTGGGTGTTGACGGGGCGAAGCTTCCGCCGGAGATCCTTCCGGGCGAGGGGTTCGCGGGACGCGCGATCGTGGCCCGCCAGATCCTGACCGCCGCCTTCGGCGAGGGCGGTCTGCGCTTCGAGAGCTTCGGGCAGGAGGTGACGCTCAAGCAGGAGCTGCACATCCCACTCGTTCACGGCGAGCAGTCGGTCGGCGTGGCGACGCTGGGCCGGACCTCCGGCCAGCAGCTCACGCCGGCCGAGCTCGAGCGCATCCGCTACCTCGCGGCCCAGGCGGCCGTCGGTCTCTCGCACGCCTTCGCGCTCCGCCGCGCGCGCGACCAGGCCGCGATCAACCGCACTGTGGTCGACAGCGCGTACGACGCCTTCGTGTCGTTCGACGAGCGCGGTCTCATCACTTCCTGGAACCCGCGGGCCGAGGCGCTCTTCGGCTGGAGCGCGATCGAGGCGCTCGGGCGCCAGCTGGACGAGCTCGTGATGCCGGCCGGCGAGCGCGATCGCTACCAGGACAGCATGGATCGCTTCCTCAGAGGTGAGGGCAGCGACCTGTTCAACCGCCGCATCGAGGTGGTTGGCCGGCGCCGCGATGGACACGAGTTTCCAGTGGAGATCGCGATCTCGACGGTGGAGATCGCAGGGAGTTGGCGCTTTAACGCGTTCGTCCACGACATCTCCGAACGGCGCCTCCTCGAGGAGCGCAGCAGCCGCCTGTTCTCGCTCTCGCTCGACTTCATGTCCACCTTCACCCCCGACGGCCGGCTGTGCCAGATCAACCCGGCCTGGAGCGAGCTGCTCGGCTGGAGCGAAGACGAGCTGCTGGGCAGCCACATGCTCGACTACGTCCACCCCGATGACCGCGAGCGCTCGATGGCGGAGGTGCAGCGCATCGTGTCCACCGGCGAGGGAGCGGCGGACTTCGAGAACCGCTGGCGCTGCGCCGATGGCTCCCACCGCTGGCTCCTGTGGAGCGCTCACTTCAGCCGCGAGGAGCAGCTGATCTACGCCGTCGCGAAGGACGTGACCGAGGCGAAGCGCGCAGAGGTGATGTTCCACACCCGCTTCGCCGTCAGCCAGGCGCTGGCGGAGGCGGAGTCGCTCGAGGAGGAGCTGGCGGGCGTGATCGCCGCGGCCGGCGAGAGCCTCGGCTGGGAATTCGGCGCGGCCTGGCTGCCACATGGCGACGGTCGCGTAATGCGCTGCGAGCGCATCTGGGCGGCAGCGGGCCACGACCCCTCAACGCTCCTCGCGGGCGCCGACGGCGCTGAGCTCGCGCGCGGGCAGGGTCTCGTGGGCAGGGCCTGGGCGGACGCCGAGCCATGTTGGGTGGGCGACGTGGGGACGCTGACCGGCGATCGCACTCATCCGCTCGCCGGCGTGCTCCGCCGCGCGGGCATCCGCGCGGGAGTGGCGGTCCCGCTCGTGGGCGACGACGGCGTGGTGGCGGTGCTGCAACTGCTCTCACCGGAGCCGCGGAAGCGCGACGAGGAGGCGCTGCGCATGCTCGTCGCGATCGGCGAGCAGGTGGGCCACGCGCTCTACCGCCGGCAGGCTCGCCTCGAGGCCGACCGCATGAAGGACGAGTTCCTTGCGCTCGTGTCACACGAGCTGCGCACGCCGCTCACATCGATCGTCGGCTATCTCGAGCTCCTCGCCGAGGATGAGGACGAGCTCGGCTCCGAGCAGGGGCGGCGGTTCCTCGAGGTGATGGAGCGCAACGCGGTCCGCCTGCAGCGCCTCGTGGACGACGTCCTCTTTGCCGCCCGCGCCGAGGCCGGGAGGCTTGCGCTCGCCAAGCGCGACGTCGACCTCTTGGAGGTGGCCGTGGAGAGCGTGGCGGCGGCACGCCCGCGGGCCGGCGAGACCGGTGTGGAGCTACATCTCGATGCCGAGCGCACCCCGTGGATGGCCGCCGATCCGGACCGTCTGGGACAGGCGTTCGACAATCTCATCTCGAACGCCCTCAAGTTCACGCCTCCCGGTGGCCGCGTGGACGTGCGCGTGCGCAATCTTGCTGACGCGGTGCAGGTGGAGGTGAGCGACACAGGACTCGGCATGTCGGCGGGCGACAGCGAGCGCGCGTTCGACCGCTTCTTCCGTGCCGCCGCGACGCGCGACCACGCCCCGGGCGTCGGCCTCGGGCTGACGATCGTGAAGACGATCGTGGAGGGCCACGGCGGCAGCATCTCGGTGGCGAGCAGCGAGGGCGCCGGCACCACCTTCCGCATCGAGCTGCCGCTGGCGGCAGCGGCCGCGCCGGTCAGCCCGGAATAGAGTCGTCCCTGAGCTCGCCGAGCTCCCGGGGCGGCGGGCCGAGCAGCAGCCACTGGCCGTTGACCGTGCGCTCCACGAGACCGCGCTCCTGGAGCCGTCCGAGCGCGGTGCTCACGCTCGGCCGGCGGGCGCCGACCACTCGCGCGAGCAGCCCGTGCGTCATGCGGAGAGGCAGCAGGACGCCCTCGGGCGTCACACGACCCCAGCGGTCCGCGTAGTACCAGAGGATCACGAGCAGCCGCATCTCCACGAGCTTGAGGTGGCTTACGGCGACGTGGAACGCGAGCGAGTGCGCCCGGCGCATGATCCGGTCCATCAAGGTGGCGATGAACTCCGGCCACTCGGACACCGCGGCGGCGAACTCGCGGTCGAGCAGGGCCACCCGCGAGGGCTCGAGGAACTCCCAGGAGACGTCAAAGGGCACCGACGAGTCGATCTCCTCGCTGGCCGTCGGCCGCAGCACGTCCCCGGGGCCGAGCAGCTCGGCCGAGCGGCGCCCCTGGATCACCACTCCGCGCGTGATCACGCCCTCGAGGATGAAGAAGCCGAAGGTGGGCGTGGGGAGCGGCGTGCCGCGGAAGGGTCCGGTGTCGTAGGCGACCGCGTTCACGCCGGCGACCTGGCGGATGGCATCGGCCGCCTTCGGGTCGATCCCCTTGAGGAGATCGGGGTCCTCTTCCACGAGTGAAACCCTGCCGGTGGCTGGGGTAGCTGGCGTCACCTGTCTCTGCATCCCGCCGAGCGAAGCTAGCAAAGCGGCCCGATGGTCAGACGTTTTAGAGCAGCGTGAGGGCGAAGGCCGCGCCGAACACGGTCACGCCCGTGGCGATCCACGCCACGTAGTCACCCACGCGTCCGCTGTTGAGCCGGCGCACCGCCCACACGGCCGCCCCGACGCGTTGAGTCACGGGCCTCGGCAACAGCGCTGGCAGCTGCTCGCGGAAGAGCGCGACCGCGGCCAGCGCCAACGCGCCCACGCACGAGAGCGCCCCGTAGACGTAGTCGGCCCCGGTGGGCGGCGGCGGCGCCGGCAGATGGGGCACCGTGCCGGCCGATCCCTTGAGGACTGCGGCGATGTAGGCCCCTTGGTCCTGCAGCGCGGCGGCCCCGCGCAGCGCCGCCTGTGGAAGGCCCGGGATCAAGCCCACCGCAAGCCCGCCCGCGAGCAGCGCGAGAGCGGGCAGGATCATCACGAACGGCGTGCGTCCGCGGCCCTCTTCGTCCCCGGTCTCAGTCTTCGTCTCCTCGTCCACCTCGAACGCCGGCTCGGACTCCCCCGCCGGCCCGAGCCCGAGGAAAACGCGGCCCGCGGCGCGGAGCACGGCGCCTCCGGTGATCGCGGACGCGAGCACGAACACGACGATCACCCAGCCGTAGCCCGCCTTCAGTGCCGCGTCCTCGACGAGCGACTTGCCGAGGAACGTCCCGAACGGCGGGAGCGATGCCAGCGCGAGGCCGCCGAGCGCGAACAGCGCGCCGGTCAGCGGCATGTCGCGGCCCCGGCCCTGCAGCCGGTACTCGTCGACGCTCGCGCGGCGGTTCTGGACGATCCCCACGAACGTGAACAGCGCCGCCTTCACGAAGCCGTCGCCCACGAGGTAGATGGCTGTGCCTCCGAGCGCGTCGTGGGTGAGCAGGCCGGCGCCGATCAAAAACAGCCCGATGTAGCTCACCGTGGCGTAGGCGAGCATCCGTTTCAGATGCGTCTGCGTGAAGCAGAGAACCGCCGGGACGAGCGCGGTGATCGTTCCCGCGACGACGAGGATCGCGCGCAGGGCGTCCTCGTGCCCTCCGAACGCTCCATGGAAGCAGCTCGCCCAGATCCTCACCACGGCGTACAGGCCGAGCTCGCTCATCACCGCGGACAGCACCGCGCAGACGGGAGTGGGCGCGACGGAGTAGGCATCCGGAAGCCAGAAGTGGAACGGCACTACGGCGGCTTTCACGAAGAAGCCGGCCACCAGCAGCGTGAACGCCACCACCACGAGGCCGTCGGTGTGCTGCTGGGCGAGCGAGTGCCCGATCTGCGCCATGTTGAGCGCACCCGTCCTCCCGTACAGCAGCGCAATGCCGAACAGCACCATGATCGCGCCGAGCGAGTTGGTGATGGCGAAGTTGAGCGAGCCCTCGAGTGGCGCTCGCTGGTCGATCTTGTACCCCACGAGGGCGTATGCGGCCGTGCTCAGCAGCTCGAAGAAGACGAACAGGTTGAACAGATCGCCGGTGAGGCAGAAGCCGCACACGCCGGCGAGGAACACGAGAATGAGCGAATGAAAGAGCGAGCCGATGCTGTCGAAGAAGCGCAGCGAATAGACGAGCGCGAGCGTCGCCAATAGCGCGGCGACGGCGGCGAAGCTGGCGCCGGGAAGATCGATGACGAAGGCGATGCCGAGCGGCATGCCGGCGCGCAGCTGCCAGCCCCCGAACCAGTAGACCCCGGGCGTGGTGCGCGTCGACCAGGCGAGCGCGACGCAGGCGACGCCGACGGCGGCAGCGACGAGGATCGCGACCGCGTCGGCGAGGCGGCGTGGCGTGTGCTTGCCGGCGGCGCCGAGGAGCGCGGCGCTGGCGAGCGGCAACGCGACGG
>DATEPK010000337.1:0-7323 GCA_035273245.1 Thermoleophilaceae bacterium | reverse complement strand
ACGAACCTCGCGCAGTTCGGCTACGCGCTGGACGTGAAGACCTCGCCGTCGAGCCTGATCGCGGCACAGGCGCATCTCGGACAGCTCGCCTCGAGCGGCAACCCGCGCGGCTGGAACGGCAAGGGCGCGCTCACCCCCATCAAGCGCTTCGCCGAGATGTTCTCCGGTACGGGGCTGAAGGGCCTCGACGGCACGGCGTGGTACCACCCGATGCGCCTCACGATCGACTCAGGCGCGGTGGGCAACGGCATCGCGAACCCTGCGCAGAAGGTGCTCGATGTGCATTCCACGATGGGCCGCAAGCTGCCGCGCACCCTGAAGATCTACGCGTTCGGCGCGGCGCTCGGCGGGCCGCGCGTGCCGGCCGGGGCGAAGCTGCTGGCGCGGCAGTCGCACATCCCGCGGCGCAACCTCGTGCTCGTGAATCGGCAGTCGACCTACGCGCATAACGATCCGGCGGGCGCGAGTCCCAAGAAGAACTTCTTCTTGAAGAAGCTGATCCCCTTCTTGAGGGTCATAGGTCATGGGTCATAGGTCATAGGGATGCTGGCTCGTACGTCGTGATCAGCGTCTCGCCGGCGGGCTGTGCTCGCGTGAGGCGCAGAGGCTGCGATTCGGCGGTGCCGTCAAACAGCTTCTTGCCGCTGCCGAGGATGATCGGGAAGATCATCAGGCGGTACTCGTCCACAAGCCCGAGCTCGCCGAGCGCCCTGCAGAGCTGAACGCTGCCGTTCACGAGGACGTCGCCGTCGTGGCGGTCCTTGATCGCCGCCACCTCGCCGGCGAGGTCGCCGGAGATCACGTGCGAGTTGTTCCAGTCCGGATCGCTCAGCGTGCTCGACACCACGTACTTGGGCATCGTGTTGAACTTGTCGGCGAAGTCGCCTTCCCGTGACGGCCACGCCTCGGCGAAGCCCTCATAGGTGACCCGGCCGAGCAACAGCGCCTCGGCCGACATCACCTCGTCGAGCTTGAACGTGTCGCCCTCGTCGCCGCGGCTGAACTTGAACGCCCAGCCGCCGCGGTCGAACGCCTCGGCGCCACCCGGATCCTCCACCACGCCATCCACCGTCATGAACTGTGACACCACGAGCTTCGCCATCTCAGAGCCTCCATCTTCGCGTACTTTCAGCTCTTGAGACCGGGGCCGGCCGCGGAAGTAATCGGGACCGGCGGGGCGCTTGGCTGGGTTCCGCGCAGATACGCCCGGAGCACGTCCTGGTGGGTGATCCAGCCCACGACGCCGCTGCCCTCGGGCGCAAGCACCGGGATCCCGTCCTCCTCGCTTTCCCCGAGCAGGCGCGCCGCGTTCTCGAGGCTGGCATCGCTGCGAAGGTTCGGGACGGGACGCGCGAGGTCGCGGGCGCTGTCCGGGCCGCCCACGTCCGTGAGCGCGGGCTCGAGGTCGTCCACGGACACCACTCCGACCAGCGAGCCGTCTTCGGCGACGACAGGTAGAGCCCGCTCGTGCTCGGCGGAGAGGCGCGCGGCCAGCTCCGCGAGTGGCAGCTCGGGCGGCACGCTTCCCGGCACCGGCCGCATCGCCTCGCGCACGCGCACCTGCTGCATCGGGCCGGCGGGCCGCGCGGCGTTGACGTCGATCCCGCGGCGGCGCAGCTTGAGCGTGTAGATCGTGTCCGGCGTGATCAGCGTGGCGAGTCCTGCCGCCACCACCACCGCAAGCATCAGCGGCAGGATGATCGAGTAGTCGCCCGTGAGCTCGAACACGATGATCACGGCGGTGATCGGCGCGCGCGCCGCCGCGGCGAACACCGCGGCCATGCCGACCAGCCCGTAGGCGCCGGGCGAGGTCACCCATCCTGGGATCAGCGAGTGGAAGGTCTGGCCGAAGCACGAGCCCAGCATCGCGCCCATGAAGAGCGACGGCGCGAACACGCCGCCGGACCCGCCGATCGCGATCGTGAGGCTCGTGGCCACCACCTTGCCAACGAGGAGGATGAGCAGGAAGCCGATCACGAAGTGACCCGCCACGGCCGAGTCGAGCACCGGGTAGCCCACCCCGTACATCTGCGGCAACGCGAGCAGGAGCAGTCCGAGCAGGATCCCGCCCACGCCCGGGCGCAGCCACTCGGGCCCGCGCCAGATGCGGTCGGCGAGGTCCTCGCTGCCGTAGAGGACGCGAATGAACGCAACACCCACCGCCGCGCCGAGGACGCCGAGCAATGCGTACAGGAGATATTCGCCGCCGGAGTGGACCTGGAACTGCGGCAGGTGCAGGAACGCATGCGAGCCAAACGCCACCCTGCCGATCACGGCGGCGGTGACCGAGCTGAGCACCACCACGGCGAACGACTCGGTCTGGAAGTCGCGCAGGATCACCTCGAGCGCGAAGAACACGCCCGCGATGGGCGCGTTGAACGTGGCGGCGATGCCCCCGGCCGCGCCGCAGGCCACCAGCAGCCGCAGCCGCCGCTCGTTCACGCGCGCGAGCTGCCCGAGGGTGGACCCGAGCGCCGAGCCGATCTGCACGATCGGGCCCTCGCGCCCCACGGAGCCGCCCGATCCGATGCAGAGCGCTGACGCGAGCGACTTGACGATCGACACCTGCGGCCGGATCCGCCCGCCCTTGCGCGCCACCGCCAGCATCACCTCCGGCACGCCGTGGCCGCGCGCCTCCGGGGCGAAGCGGGCAACGAGCGGTCCGTAGATCAGCCCACCGATCACCGGCGCGATCACCACGCACGCGATCCCGATCCCGGGCAGCCACGGGCTCGCGGGATGCGGGCGCGCGCCGAGCTGGGCGTGGCCCGTGAAGAGCCAGGTGAAGCCCTTGATCATGTAGCGGAACGCGACGGCTCCGGCACCTGCTCCTGCGCCCACTGCGAGCGCCAGGGCGACAAGGGTCCAGCCGGCGGTGTCGAGACGGGCGAGCCGGGTGACGGTGAGGTGGCCGTTCGACCCGGCGCCGGCACCCTTACTGCTCAATCGTCGCCACCATCGCCTACTTAGATACCCAACGGCCGAGGGCCCGCGATGTAAGTGCGATTACAGGCGGCCGCGGCCTTCAACCGCGGGCCGCGGCCGCTGCGTATGGGGAGGTTCCGGGCCTCTGGTGACCCGGTCCGCATTCCGGCTACCCGCGGAGCGGCGTCGCCACCAGCGGGTGTCGGACCGCTTACGACGCCGAGTCGATCGCGCGCTCGTAGACGCGGTAGCGCTTCACCACGTCGCCGCCGAGCGCCGTCATCGCGCGGTTCATTGGCTCGTTGGTCTCGAGAATCCAGCCGGTCTCGGCGCGCTTCACGCCGTTCGCGAGCACGGTCTCCCAAACGTCCACGTAGAACGCGGCGGCTGTGCCCGTGTGCTGGTACTCGGGCTTCACGCCGAGGGCGAACACGCGGATCTCGTCCATCTTGCGCCGCTCGCGCAGGAACTTGATCCAGCCGAATGGCAGGAGCCGCCCGCGCAGCTTCGCGAGCACCTGGTTGTAGTCGTCCAGCGTGAGCGCGGCGCCCACCACCTCGCCGTCCTTCTCCGCTATCTGCGCCCACTTCTCGTCGAGGATCGGCTTGAGCTCCTTGGCGTAGGACTCGAGCTCGGCGTCGGTGAGCGGGACGAAGCCCCAGTTGCGCTCCCAGGCCGCGTTGTAGACCTCCATGAAGGCGCGCACCTCATCCTTCAGGTTGCGCTTGCGCATCTTGCGGACGTGGATGCCGTGCTCGGATTCGACTTTCCCGGCGAGCTCGTAGATCACGGGCAGCACGCGGTGGTTCTCGTTCGCCATGATCTGCCACTTGAGGAGGTCCATCGCCTTGCGCAGGCCGTTCTCCTCCAGGAGCCGCTGGTAGTACGGGTGGTGCCAGTTCTCGAGGATCTGGGGCTTCAGCTCGTGGCCCTCCACGAGCAGGCCGCATTCGTGGTTCGTGCTGAAGTCCATCGGGCCGACCATCCGATCGCGACCGCGGGCGCGCAGCCAGCGCGCGGCGCTCGCCAGGAGGGCCGCCGCCACGGCCTCGTCGTCCTCGCATTCGAAGAAGCCGAACAGGCCCCAGTCGTTGCGCTGGAACTCGTTGAAGCGCCGGTCCACGTGGGCGCTGATGCGGCCCACGGGCCGGCCGTCGCGCCAGGCGAGGAAGTACTCGGCCTCGGCGTGCTCGAAGAACGGGTTCTTCGAGCGGTCGAGGTGCCGCTTGCGCTCCGAGATCAGCGGCGGCACCCAGTTGGGCGCGTCCCGGTAGAGCGAGAACGGAAGCATGATGAAGGCCCGCATCTCGCGGCGGCCGGCCACGGGCCGGACCTCGATTCCGGCGCTGCTCGCGGTGTGCCGCGCGCTCGGTGCGCGCGCCGCCGACGGTCCGGTGCTGACTCGAGTGGTGGCCACTTCATCGAGCGGCTACCCCTCGGCCGGCCTTTCGCCCCGCGGACTGTAAGTCCTATGACGTCTCGCGCGTGAGGTGGCGCACGCCGAAGATGCTGAGGAACGCCGCGATGCTCGCCACGCCGAACACGGCGGCATAGCCGTGCGTGGAGGCGAGCGGCCCCTTGAGCAGCGTCACGGCGGCGCCCGCGAGCACCGGGCCGAGCAGCGTGCCAACGCCGCGGCTGAGCCCGAACATGCCGGCCGCCAGTCCGTGATGCTCGTCCTCGAGCATGCCCATCAGCTCTGCGTAGGGGAGCGCCATGATCATGCCCGCGGCGAACGCGGCGGGGACCACCGCGATGATCAGGAGGCCGGAGCGGAAGAAGAGCGGGGCGAGCATCGCGGTGCCGTACACCCACGACGCGTGCAGCATCAGGCGGGGCGGCGGCAGGCGGTCGCCCAGAGCGCCCGCTGTGAGCGCGCCCCCGACGACGGACACCGCCACGACGGCGAGCACCGCCGACGCCATGCTCGTGGACTTTCCGAGGCCGATCGTGATGTAGAGGACGACGAAGGTCTTGAGCGCCGCCACCGTGAGCTCCCACAGCGAGTTCGACAGAAGCAGCCAGCCGATCTTCGGCTCCTCCGCGACCAGCCTTCGCACGCCGCGCAGGAGCTCGCGCGGACTCTCGGCCTCCTCCTCGTCGCCCTTGCCGGGATCGCTCGCGTGACGAACGAACACGAACGTCACGCCGACCAGCGCGACCGCCGCAACCACGAACGGAAGCGATTGGCTCACGGAGAGGAGCAGCCCGCCGCCCACGAGCGAACCGCCGAGGCCGAGCTCCCGCCACGTCTTCTGCACTCCCTGCGAGCGGGCGCGCAGCTCGTCCGGCACGACGTCCGGATAGAGCGCCCGGTATGGCGCGTAGTAGGTGAAGTAGCCGATGTAGAAGAGCGCGAGCAGAAGGCCGAGCGGAACGATCGAATGCATCAGCGGCATCGTGACGAGGGCGATCACGATCGCTGGCGCGGCTGCGAGCATGAACGGCATCCGGCTGCCGAAGCGCGTCTGCACGCTGTCCGACCAGCCGCCCACGAGCAGCGGCAGGAAGAGCCCGAAGAGCCCCTCGCCCCCGATCATCGCGCCGGTGAGCGCGGGGCCCGACAGCTGATTGATCAGAACCGGCAGGTAGGTGGAGACGATCGTCGCGGCGAACGCGAGCCCGAAGGTGGGCATCCCGAGCAGCACGAGCTTGCTCCGCTGGCCGCCGCTGAGCTTCGTCTTCTCGGTCTTTGCCTCCGTCGCCACCGGCTCGGCATACCCGCTCCCCGGAGATGGCGGCGGGGCAGGTAAGTCTCCTGACCACCGAGTGCGAGCGGCACAGCAGCGGGGGTAGCCGGGCCGCGAAGGCGATTCCAATCAGGAGGCTCTGATGGCTACTCAGACCACCACTCGAAACGGCGGCACAGCAGTCGCCGACTGGCGTGACTCCACTCGCGTCTTTCTCCAGCCCATAGCGGCGCCCTCCATCCTCGGCTTGTTCGGCTTCGCGGGCGCGACCTTCATGGTCGCCGCCCACCTGGCTCATTGGTACGGGGGTCCCACGTCGATGAACTACATCTGGCCGTTCGCCGCCACCTTCGGCGGTATCGCGCAGTTCGCGGCGGCTTTGTGGGGCTACAGGGCCCGCGACGGATTAGCGACCGCCATGCACGGCATGTGGGGCGCTTTCTGGATGGGCTTCGGGATTCTGTTCCTGCTGAACACGATCGGCGTGATCACGGTGCCGACGGCGAAGTTCGTCCCGTTCGGCTACTGGTTCCTCGTGCTCGCCGTGATCACGGGGGCGGGTGCGCTCGCAGCGTTGGGAGAAAGCATCGGCTTCTTCGCCGTGCTCGCGCCACTGGCTGTCGGCTCGGCGTTCGCGGCGATCTTCTACCTCACCGGTGTCGGCGGCTGGGACAAGGCCGCGGGCTGGGTGCTTCTCGCGTCGTCCTGGATCGCGACCTACGTGGCCACCGCGCTGATGCTCGTGAGCACGTACGGGCGGACGATCCTGCCCATCGGGCAGTACAGCCGCCGCGCGAACATCCCCGGCGAGAAGTTCGTCCGTCCGCTCGAGTTCGAGCTGGGCGAGCCGGGAGTGAAGCAGGGCCAGTAAGACGCACATGCTGACTCATGAGGACCTGAGCCCCGCCCCGAGGCGGGGCTCAGACCGTCTCGCCGACCCGTTCGACCTGGCGGTCGTCGTCCACGTGCATTCCACGTACTCCGACGGCACCGCCACGATCCCGGAGATCGCGGAGGCCGCCGCCGACGCCGAGGCGGACGCGGTGATCGTGACCGACCACGATTCGCTTCAGGCGAAGCTGGACGGCCACGAGGGCTGGCACGACGGTGTGCTCATCCTCGTGGGAATGGAGATCTCGCCGAAGGGCGGACACTTCCTGGCGCTCGGCATCGACGAGCCGATCGAGCACGATGGCCGCGGCGAGCGCGAGATCTGCGCAGCGGTGGCGGCCGCCGGCGGGCTTGGCTTCCCCGCCCACCCGTTCTCGGAGGGCTCGCGCATCTCGCGCACCATCGGGAGGCCGCACCCGTGGGCCGAGCTCGACGACTGCCCGCTCACAGGGATCGAGCTCTGGAGCCTGGTGACGGAGGCGGCGGAGCACTGCCGTACGCCCCGCGAGCTGGCGGCCTTCGTGCGGCACCCGGAGGATGCGGTCGACCGCCCGCCGGAGCGCAACCTGCGCGAGTGGGACGAGCTCTGTCAGCGGCGGCGCGTGGTGGCGATCGGCGGCCTCGACGCGCACCAGACCGGCCTGCGGCTCCCCGGCGGGCGGGTGCTCTCCCCGATGCCGAACAGCCTCTTCTTCCGGATGCTCCGCACGCACGTGCTCTGCGACGAGATTCCGAACGGGGACGTGGCGCACGACCGAGCGCTCGTGCTCGACGCGCTGCGCGAGGGCCGCTGCTTCCTCGGGCGCGACTCGCTCGC
>DATEPK010000336.1:0-2318 GCA_035273245.1 Thermoleophilaceae bacterium | reverse complement strand
AGCTCGTTGCCGCCGCCGTTGCCGAAGATGCCGCCCACGAGCGAGGCGATGGCGATCAGGTCCTCGGGTTTGAAGTCGGTCGGGCCCTGCGGCTGGTTGATCGCGTCGTACTCGCCGGGCATCTTGAGCGGGTTGAGCCGCGCCTCGGCGATGTACGCGTTGATTCCGGCGATGTAGTTGATCACGTCCTGCTCCACCTGATCGCCGTCGGCGCCGTAGAGCTGGGTGAACTGGTTCACCTGCCTGGTCAGGTCGGCCTCCGTGTAAGGGGCGGTGGCCCACTGCTGCTGGTCGAACGCCTGGTTGCCGGGCGCGCCGCCGGCGAAGCTCGTGAGCTCCGCGCGGCCGAGATGGCGAAGCACGTCGATGAAGAAGAGGCGGTCCTCGGCGGTGGCGTAGCCGAGGCCGAACATCGTGCCGGCGCGGGTGGCGCCGTACACGTGCGGGACGCCGAAGCCCTTGTCGCGCTCGATCGTCACGTCGGAACGCGGGCTCTCCGTGCTCTCCACATCATTCGGCTGCACACCGAAGGTGGCGTCCTTGAAGTAGTTCGGGATCTGCGCCTCGGTGAGGCCGGGCGCCGCGTAGATCAGGTTGCTGTACATCGCGAGCTGATCGTCGTTGTGCGGAGGGCGTGTTTTCTTGGTGCCCTCGAAGGCGGCGAGCTGGGCCGCATTGTCGAAGCCGTTCTCGCCCGGAGGCAGGATGTTCCGGAAACCGCCGCCGTCGTTGGCGCCGTAGGGCTGAGGGGCGGGGCCGCCGCCGGCGCCCGGGAGCGGCAGGGTGGGGAGCGGGATGGGCAGCGGAAGCTGCGCGTTAGCCGACGCGCACAGCGCCAGCATCGCGAGCCAACTCGCCGCCACTCCCCAAAGCAGACGTCGCACCGGCGGGCACCCTATATGCCCGCCATTTGGGTATGCGCCGGTTGGAAGCAAGTGCCGCGATCCGTTCGCTGAAGGATTTGGGTGGCCATGTCCGCCAAATCCTTCAGGAAGGACGACGATCTGCTTCGGGCCGGGCATTTAGCGCCGCCGGGTCCGCGAACGACCTCCCTGAAGGATTCGGGACCCCATGCCTGCCGAATCCTTCATGCGGCGCAATGCGGACGACCCACTCCCGGCGGGTCAGCTCCCCGCGACAGCAGTCGGCATGCCCGGCGATCAAGGACGGATTTGGATAACGCGCTAGGCGAGAACGGGCCGGGACTCGGCTAGCGAGCGAAAACCGAGGCTGCCAAGGACGCAGGGCCGAAGGCGTACGTCGGTACGGCGAGGCACGAGGACGCCGGCAGGCGAAGGTTTGCAGCCGCTAGGCGAGGACCGGCACGGCGTCCGAGGCAATCGCCTCGATCTCCGCGGCGGCGCGTTCGAACTCGTCGTCTGAGAGCACCGGCGTGCCCTCGAACGGAAGGTCGCGCGCGATCTCCACCCACGAGCGGCAGCCGCCGTACTCGTCCCGCACCTTGACGGTGACGGGCCGCGGGATGCGGTAGGTGCGGAGCACGATCACGTGGAGCGGATGGCGCCGCTTCCAGGCGAGCCGCTTCTCCGCGTAGTCCGTGGTCCAGACGTAGTACGGCGAGAGGGCGTCCACGCAGCGGCGGTCCGTGATCAGGTAGCTGGCGGCCACCTCGGCCCACGCGCGGATGCGCACACGCTCCGGCTGCGGCACACCGCCGTCCTGGATGAGTGCCCGGGCGGGCGGCTCACCCTCAGGCCACACGCCCTCCTCGAGTGCGCGGCCGAGCTCCGGCTTGTGCGACTCGCGGACCAGGTTGCCCGCCTGATGGTCGAACGTGGGGTAGAGGAAAAAGCGGTCGTGCTCGATCTCGAAGTGACGGTTCTCCTCGCGGATCCCGCCCTTGCGGAGAGTGAGGAGCTGCTCGCCCTCGGCGAGAGCGCGCACAGTCACAGCCCATTCTTTGAACGCGATTGGCATAGAAGAGGAAAACCTCCGGACCCGCGCTTCGGTTACGAACTGATCGGCGGATCAGCGCGGGAGGCGCCATTCTACGTAACCGCCCCTGGATTTCAAGTAAGTGCGGTCCGTGACTTCCGTCACTCAGGCTCAACGGCCTCGATCACGGCCGCGAAGTCGTCATCCCCCTTGCCCATGCCGGATGCCGCTTCGTAGAGCGCTTTTGCGGCCTCCGCGACCGGTGTTTTCGCCCCCAACTCGTGGGCGGCATTCAGGGTGTGGCGGACGTCCTTGAGCATGTGATCGAGCTTGAACAGGGGCTCGAATTCGTGCTCGATCATTGGTTTCGCCTTGAGCTGGAGCATGGTGGAGTTGCCCGAGCTGGCGCCGACGACGCGCAA
>DATEPK010000335.1:0-3564 GCA_035273245.1 Thermoleophilaceae bacterium | reverse complement strand
TCGTACTACATGCCGTACCAGTACGGCAACGAGGCGAACCCGCTCGCGCACTACAACGGCACGGCGCTCGAGATCCTCGAGGAGCTCGACGAGGTGACCGCGTTCGTGGGCGGCCTCGGCACGGGCGGCACGCTGATGGGCAACGCCCGGCGCCTCAAGGAGGAGGATCCGGACACGAAGATCATCGCCGCGGAGCCGCTCCAGGGCGAGCTCGTGCAGGGGCTGCGCTCACTCGAGGACGGCTACATCCCGCCGATCATCGACCTCTCGCTGCTCGACCGGAAGATCTTCGTATCGAACGCCGATGCCGTGATCTGGACGCGCAGGCTCCTCCAGGAGGAGGGTCTCTTCACAGGCGTGTCCGCGGGCGCGATCGCTTCTATCGCGGTGCGCGTGGCGAACGAGCTCGACGAGGGCAACGTCGTCTTCATCGTGCCCGACGACGGCTGGAAATACCTCAGCTCCGGCGTATACACCAAGCCGCTCGAAGAGCTCGATCTAGACTCAGCGTCATTCTGGTAGCCCACCACCGTCCTATATGCGCACCCTGATCCGGCGCGGCCGGTCGAACTCACTGGTCGAGCTGGTCTTCCTCGTGGCGATCGCGCTGTTCCTCGCGCTCGCCGTCCAGGCCTACGCGGTGAAGCCGTACCGCATCCCGAGCGGGTCGATGGAGCCAACGCTCACGATCGGCCAGCGCGTGATCGTCGACCGGCTCACGCACAGGCTCGGCGCCACGCCGCACGTGGGCGACATCGTGGTGTTCAACCCGCCGGCGGGCGCGGACGAGGAGCGCTGCGGGATGGCTGGGCAGGGCGAGGGAACGTCGTCGCCGTGCTCGCTTCCGGTGCCGCAGAAGGCGCACGAGACGTTCATCAAGCGCGTGGTGGCAGTGGGTGGCGACACGATCGCGATCCGTAACGGCCACGCAATCCGCAACGGCAAGCTCGCGAAGGAGTCGTTCGCGGCCAGCTGCGGTGGCGGGCCCGACTGCAACTTCCCGCACGCGATCACGGTGCCCAAGGGCTACGTGTTCATGATGGGCGACAACCGCGGCGAGTCTGACGACAGCCGCTTCTGGGGCCCCGTGCCGGTGTCCTGGGTGATCGGGAAGGCCATGGTTACCTACTGGCCGCCCGATCGGATAGGGACGCTTTAGTCCGGCGGGCCCGGGAGGTTCTCTCGGGGCTCTTCTTCGTGCTCACCGCTGATCGCGTCCTTGAACTCGCGCATCCCCTTGCCCACCGAGCGGCCAACCTCTGGCAGCCGCTTGGGGCCGAGCACGATGAGCGCGATGATCAGCACGACGATCAGCTCGAGCGGACCAACGTTCGGCATCAGCGCTCACGATAGACCCTCCAGATAAGGGAAGACGCAGCACGGCTAGCCTTCGGCGTAATGCGGATGACGAAGGTGCAGTGGGACGAGCTCGTGGCGCACGCACGCGACGACGCGCCAAACGAGTGCTGCGGCTACATGCGGATGAATGACGGCCACGTGGCCGAGACGTTCAGGGCGAAGAACCTGCGCGAATCGCCCTACGGCTACGAGCTCGACTCGAAGAGCCTCTTCGCAGTCAACGACCTCGACGACGAGGGGCACGGCGTGGCCATCTACCACTCGCACCCGCGGAGCCCCGCGGAGCCGTCCCAGACGGACATCAACCTGGCCCACTACCCGCACTGGCTCTACCTGATCGTCTCGCTCGCCGGCGAGCCGCAGGTGAGGGCGTGGCGGATCGCCGACGGACATGTCGAAGAAGAGCCCATCGACATCGAGTAGCCACGCGCTCGTCTGCCCGTCGTGCGGGCGCGAGTTCTACGCGGACGCCCGCTTCTGCGACCGCTGCAGGATGCCGCTCGTCCCGCCGGGCGAGGTGATCGAGGAACCGCGCAGCGAGGCCCACGAGCGCGCGCGCAAGGTGGACCCCCGCTACACGCGCGGGCCGCTCGTGCGGGTGGCGGGCGCCTCGCAGCAGCCGGAGGCGGAGATGATCCAGGCGCTGCTGCTCGACCAGGGCGTGCCCAGCGTGGTGCGGCGCTCGGCTGGGTTCGACGTTCCCGACTTCCTCGCCGCGGGACCACGCGACATCCTGGTGCCGGAATCCGGCGCGGAGATCTCGCGCGAGACCCTGTACGGGGCGGGCCTCGGATCGGGCGTGGCCACCTCGCACCGTCCCGACCCGCGCCAGGTCGCCCTGGTGCTCGCGGGAATTTTCAGCGGCGGTGCCGTGCTCGCACTCATCGCCTGGGCGATTTCGCAACTCGTCTGAGGTAAGGGGAAAGACCGCGGCCGCATAAGCGGCGCCGCCACGGCCTAACACAGGAGTGGGCGAGCTGTTTCCCCGAACGGAAGGAGGCCGCGATGGCCTTCCTGCTCACACTCCTGTCGGCCACGGGTGCGCTGTGCGCCAGCGCGTTCGCCGCCACTCTCTGGGTGCCTGGTGGCTGGAAGGCGGTGGCGCTCGGAATCTTCCTCGTGGCGGGGCTGGCCGGACTCGCGGAGTCGATCGCGATTGTCGTGATCGCCCAGGCCCCACCGCGGCGGCCTCGCGCGCTGCGGAACCCGAAGCCGGTGGTGGTCGAGGCCGCAAAGCACGAGGAGCCGAAGGTGGCCGCCGAGGGCGCAATCGACATCTTCGCGGGCGTGCCCGCCCTGTAGGAGCTAGCTCTGCGACTTCGCGGCGTGCGGCTCGAGATCCTCGAGCCGCAGCGGATGCGCGGGCGCGTGATCGATGGCAACCTCGCTTGTCACGGTGAGGTCACGGTCCACGTGCACGAGCTCGCCAGGGTCGAGGTTGCGCCAGCCTCGGTCCTCGTCCATCGGCTCTGTCGCGAACACCACCGCCCGACATCCGGCGAGCGCTCCGGAGCGAACGCGGATGCGTCCCGCGGCGCTGGCGCCGTCGAAGTGGCGCGCCCCGCTGGGGCCGCCCTCGCCTCGCTCGAGCATCAGCAGGTCGTGCGTGTCCGGATAGCGCAGCGCCCACATGTCCGTGGAGGTGGCGAGCAGGCAGTTGAGCGCGTAGAGGGGGAGGTTCGCCGCCACCCAGCGCGCCGCGGCGGCGAGCGCCGCTCCCGGATCGCCGCCGTTCGCGTCGATCTCCTTCGTCACAAGGGCGAAGAAGCGCTCCGAGTCGGTGTCGCCGAGCACGAGCCGGCGGTGGTCGCCGAGCCTCTCGTCTAGCGCGTCGAGCCCCGCGATGTGCCCGTTGTGCGCAAACACACGGCCCTCCTGCTCGAACGGATGCGTGTTGCGCAGCTCGACCTTGCCTGTGGACGCGTAGCGCACGTGCGCAAGGAACACGGGCGACTCCCGCTCCTTCGCTTCGCGAGCGAACTCCTCGTCCTCGTACGCGGCCACCGGGCGCTTCTCCACATCGACGTCGGGGTGGTAGGTGGCGAGGCCGTAGCCGTCGGGATTGCGGCGGCTCTGCTGGGCGAGCGAGTCGGGCGCCTCGAGCAGCCAGAAGGTCGCCTTCACCGGCTCGCTGCCGGTTGCAAGACCGAACAGGCGGCACATGCGGACAGTCCTACACCAAACCCGTTGGAGTAGCCTGCCGCC
>DATEPK010000334.1:0-3712 GCA_035273245.1 Thermoleophilaceae bacterium | reverse complement strand
GCCGTGGATCCCCGATTTGGAGATGACACGGTCGACACGCTGGACGCCGTGGTGGAGCACACCACCCCGCGCGGGCTTCACCGCCAGCCGGGCAGCGTCTGGTTCGGCGCTCTCGACCACGTGAGCTTCACGCCGTCGGCGGAGGCGGAGCTGGTGCAGCGGCGCGAGTACGTGCGCCTTCCGCTGCACCTGGAGATTCAGGCGACGGTGCAGGGCGAGGACACCGAGCGAGACCTGATGGCCATCGACCTGAGCGCGAGCGGGCTGCTACTCGGGCGAACGCCCGGCGCCGAGCTCACCGATGGCAGCACCGTCTGGCTCTCGATCCCGCTCGAGGACGGCATGCCGCCGATCAAACCGCGCGGCATGGTCGTACGCGGCGCCGAGGAGGGCACGCACGGGGTGCGCTTCGACTACATCGCGGACGACGACCAGGAGCGCCTTGCTCGGTTCGTGATGCGCGAGCAGCTGCGCCTGCGGCGGGAGGGGAAGCTGTGAGGCTCGGCCCCCGCTACGTGCGGTCGGTGGCCAGCGTCGAGAGCTGCTGGGTGTCGTAGCGTTTGCGCAGCTGCGCAATTGCTTCACCATCGGGCGGACCGTCGGCGGGGAGGATCTCGGCGAGCTCGTCGAAGTAGCGGTCGTGCGTGGGCGGGGACGTGATCAGCAGGAACTTCGCCGGCGCATCGGTGCGGTTCGCGAAAGCATGCGGCACGTGCGGGGGCACGAACACTGTCGCTCCCGGGCCCGCGGTGAGAGTCTCGTCTCCGGCGCGGAACTCGAGCTCGCCCTCGAGCACGTACCAGGACTCCTCGAGCCGCTCATGCACATGCAGGCCGGTGTCGAAGCCAGGCGCGGCCACCCACTCCTGAAAGCTGGCGCCGCCCGCATGCGAGCTCTCGACCTTGAAGCCGACCTTCGTGCCGCGCAGCGACACCGACCGGCCCTCATTCGCTTCCAGGAACCGCGCTGCCTGTTCGCCCATCTCACACCTTTCGAGTCCGTTACCTGTTGATACAGTAACCGCAGTGGAGAACGGGGTCAACATGGCGATAGCCGTTAACGACGAACGAGCGTTCACCGCGATCTCCGGCCATCGCGCACTCGACCTGCTCGCGACGCTGCGCGACCGTCACGGCGATCCCACCGAGTGCCTGCGCGACCCGGCCGACCTCGACCGCTGGCTGCGTGCCGTGGATCTGCCGCTGGTCGTGAGCGCCACCGCGTCCGACGTGCAGAACGCGCGGCGCCTCCGCGAGACGATCAACAACGTGACCCGCGCGGTGCTCGCGGGACGGGCGCCTTCAGAGGATGCGGTTCGCGAGCTGAACGAGTGGGCGCGGAGTCCAGCGATCGCCCCCCAGACAGACGCCCGCCTTGGGCTCGCTTGGACCGCCGATGCTCCAGTCGCCGGAGCGCTTGCGCTGATCGCGCGCGAGGCGATCGATCTGCTCACCGGTCCCGAACGCGCGCTCATCCGCGAGTGCGCCGCGGCGCCAGACTGCTCGCGCGTGTACCTCGACCGGTCGCGCTCCGGGAGGCGCCGCTGGTGCCACATGGACTGGTGCGGCAGTCGCGCGAAGATGGCGAGCTACCGGCAGCGGCAGCGCGAGGCAAAGTCCACGCGCTAACGGTTGTCCCAGCGCCGCTTCCAATCACGGCCGGCGCGGCGGGTGCGCCGCACGAGCGTGGCCTGGTTCCAGCGCTGCTTGAGCGTCGACTGAGGGGGAGCCAGCGCCGCCACCTCGTCGAGGGTGATCGTCAGCGTGACCGCGCGCTCGGCGATGTGGGCCACCTCCGGCGCGTCGACGAAGCGCATGCCCGCCTTCGTCTCCACCACTAGCCCGTCGAAGATGTTCTCGCGCGCGTTGTCGAGCACGCGCCGCACCCTTCCGACCTCCGCGCCGTCCGACGCCCGCACCAGAGTGCCTCGTCGAAGCGCCTTGTAAGAGATCGCGTGGCCATCGTCGAAATCCACGAAGCAAAATTAGCCGGAGAACCAGCCGCCAGGGCGAAGGCGTCCGCTCCCGAACGCAGAATCACCCCATGGTGATCGTCTTAGGGATAGACCCCGGCACCGCCCATACCGGCTATGGCGTGGTGCTCGCGCGCGGCGGCACGCTCGCTGCGCTGGATGGCGGTGTGCTGCGCACCAGCGCGGACGCCACTCTCGAGCGGCGCCTGGCACACATCCACGAGCAGGTCTCGGTCCTGATCGAAGAACACCAGCCGGAGGCGATGGCGGTCGAGGATCTCTTCTTCGGGCAGAACGCCCGCAGCGCGTTCGCCGTCGGGCAGGCCAGAGGCGTCACGCTGCTCGCCGCGGGCCAGGCGGGCGTGCCCTGCTTCTCGTACACCCCCCAGGCCGTGAAGCAGGCGGTGTGCGGCAGCGGCCGCGCCGACAAGGGCCAGGTGCAGCGGATGGTCGGCGCGCTGCTCAAGCTGCCGGCGCCGCCCGAGCCGGACCACGCGGCGGACGCTCTCGCCGTCGCGATCTGCCACGCCAACGGCGCGCGGATGAAGGCGGCGATCGCATGATCGCCTCGGTGCGGGGAACCGTGACCGTGCGCCGGCCCGATCACGTGGTGATCGAATGCGCCGGCGTGGGCTACAGGCTCGCGGTCTCGGCCGAGACGCTCAAGGCCGTGCCGTCCACAGGCAAGGAGGCGCTGCTCCAGTCGCACCTCGTGATGCGCGACGACGGCATCAACCTGTACGGCTTCGCGAACGAGGAGGAGCGCGAGCTCTTCCTGCTCTTGATCGGCGTGCAGGGAGTGGGGCCGAAGGTGGCGCTGGCGGTGCTGTCAGGCGGCACCACGCGAGAGCTGCTGCGCGCGATCGGCGCGGGGGACAGCGCCCGCTTCCAGGCGGTGCCCGG
Organism: Thermoleophilaceae bacterium; assembly: GCA_035273245.1. Classification (GTDB taxonomy): domain Bacteria; phylum Actinomycetota; class Thermoleophilia; order Solirubrobacterales; family Thermoleophilaceae; genus JAICJR01. The sequence goes on along the minus strand of DATEPK010000334.1, from coordinate 837 downwards.
GATCGGCAAGCGCACAGCCGACCGGATCATCGTCGAGCTGCGCGAGAAGGTGGCCGGTGAGGCCGGCGTGGTTGACGAGATCGTGATCACGAAGACCGACGATCCCCGCACGCTCGCGCGGCAGGGTCTCGTCGGGCTTGGCTTCAGCCCGCAGGAGGCCGATGAGCTCCTCTCCGAGGCGGCGGGCCACACGCCTGAGGAACTGATCGGCGAGGCACTGAGGGCATCGCGATGACACCCGAGCACGGAGGCATTCGCACGCCGGGCGTCGAGCGGATCCAGGCGGCGCCCGCGTTCGGCGCCGACGAGGAGCTCGACCGCTCGCTCAGGCCCCGCAGGCTCGCGGACTTCGTGGGCCAGCAGGCTGTGAAGGACCAGCTCACCGTGTTCATCGAGGCCGCCAAGCAGCGCGGCGAGGCGCTCGACCACGTGTTGCTGGCAGGGCCGCCCGGCCTGGGCAAGACGTCGCTCGCGCAGATCGTCGCCGCGGAGCTGGACGTGCCGTTCGTTCAGACGGCAGGCCCCGCGCTCGAGCGCAAGGGCGACGTCGCGGCCTTCCTCACCGCGCTCGAGCCGGGATCGGTCTTCTTCGTCGACGAGATCCACCGCCTCCCGCGCGCCCTCGAGGAGACCTTCTATCCGGCCATGGAGGACCGCCGGCTGCCGATCACGGTCGGCCAGGGCGCGGGCGCGCGCGTTGTCACGCTCGACCTGCCGCCGTTCACGCTGATCGGCGCCACCACGCGAGCGGGCCTGCTCACCACTCCGTTGCGCGATCGCTTCGGCGTCACACACCGGCTCGACCTGTACGAGCCGGCCGACCTCGCGAGGATCGTG
>DATEPK010000333.1:0-4857 GCA_035273245.1 Thermoleophilaceae bacterium | reverse complement strand
AGACCGACAAGGAGGCCGGCCACCGCGGCATCAGCGCCTTCGTGGTGGATCGCAACCTCGACGGCGTGACCGTCGACAAGAAGGAGGACAAGCTCGGACAGCGCGCCTCCAACACGGCCACGATCTCGTTCAACGACGTCGCGATCCCCGAGGAGAACCTGCTCGCCGAGGAGAACAAGGGCTTCAAGCTCGCGATGATGACCCTCGACCGCACGCGCCCGGGTGTGGCGGCGATGGCGGTGGGCATCGCGCGTGCCGCGTTCGAGTTCGCTCGCGACTACTCGAAGGAGCGCGTGCAGTTCGGCGTGCCGATCGCCATGCACCAGGCGATCCAGTTCATGATCGCGGACATGGCCACGAAGATCGAGGCCGCACGCCTGCTCACGTGGCAGGGCGCAGCGCTGATGGACCAGGGCAGGCGCAACACGCTCGAGTCATCGCACGCCAAGCGCTTCGCCGCGGACACCGCGATGGAGGTGACCGTCGACGCCGTGCAGGTCTACGGCGGCTACGGCTTCATCAAGGAGTACCCGGTGGAGAAGCTGATGCGTGACGCCAAGATCATGCAGCTCTACGAGGGCACGTCGCAGATTCAGCGGCTCGTCATTGCGCGCGAGGTGCTGATGCCAAGGCGCGTCGAGGAGCCTGCGGCGGCTACTGCGTAGCTGCGCGGTCATAGGTCATAGGCCATAGAGGCCGGCGCTTGCGCCGGCCTCTTTCTTTGGGGCGTTCGCCTCTCAAGTCCCTAGGCTGGCGGCGTGGACTTCAACGAGTTCCTGCGCACCATGGGCTCGGGCATCCTGTCGCTCACGCGCTGGATCGGCCGCAGGATGCAGGCGCAGATGGTCCACGCGGTGGGGGGTGCTGCCCGCGCCCGGGTCATCTTCCTGTTCGGAGCCGTGCTCGCCCTCGCGAGCGCGGATGCCGCCACGATCGGCGCCGTCGCCGGCGAGTTGCAGCCCGCCCTCCACATCGACAACACCGAGGTCGGACTCCTCAACTCCGTGACGTTGCTGGCCGGAGCGCTGGCCGTCCTGCCCGTTGGCTTCCTCGTCGACCGGGTGAACCGGATCAAGATGCTCGCGTTCAGCATCTTCCTGTGGAGCGTCGCCAGCTTCTGGAGCGGGCTCGTGGGGTCGTACGGGAACCTGCTCCTCGCGCGGGTGGCTCTCGGCGCGGTCACGGCCACCGCGGGCCCGGCGATCGCGTCGCTGACCGGCGATTACTTCCCAGCGCGCGAGCGCGGCCACGTTTACGGCTACATCCTCGGCGGCGAGGTGGCTGGCACCGCTGTGGGCTTCATCATCAGCGGCTCGATCTCCGCCGCGCTGTCGTGGCGTTTCGCGTTCTTCGCCATCGCGATCCCCGGTTTCTTCCTGGCTCGGATGCTTCTCCGGACGGTCCCTGAGCCGAAGCGGGGCGGGGCGAGCCGGCTCGAGCCCGGCGCGCTTCACCTTTTCGAGGAGCACGGTCAGCCCGCGGATCCGGACCTCGAAGATCCCGACGTGCGCGAGGACGAGCTCGCCCACCAGAAGGTCCAGGAGCACGGCATCGAGCCCGACCCCGAGCTGGTGCTCGACGAGGACCCGAACACGATGACGCTGAAGCGCGCGGTGCGCTATGTGCTGCGGATACCGACGAACGTCACGCTGATCGTGAGCTCGGCGCTCGGCTACTTCTTCCTCGCCGGGCTCTCGACCTTCGCCGTGGTGTTCGTCCGCGGGCACTACCACGTGAGCCAGGCAACGGCCACGCTCGTGCTGGGGCTGCTCGTTATCGGCTCGCTGATCGGCGTGCTCGTGTCCGGCCGGCTCACGGACTGGATGCTGCGTCGCGGCTACCTCACGGCGCGGATGTGGGTGCCGGGCGTGTGTTACCTCGCCGCGGCGGTGCTGCTCATTCCGGGGCTGCTCGGCAACCGCCTGTTCCCGGCGGCCTGGTTCGACATCGCGGGCGCCGCGCTGATCTCGGCGGCCAACCCGCCGCTCGATGCCGGCCGCCTCGACATCATCGTGAGCGGTCTCTGGGGTCGCGCCGAAAGCGTCCGCACGTTGTTGCGGACGGTCGCGCAGGCGATCGCTCCGCTGCTCTTCGGGGCGATCGCTGACCTTGTGGCGGGCTTCACTCCATCGCAGGCGCCGATCGGGACGAAGACGGGCGGTGTCTCGCAGGCAACGGCGCGCGGGCTCGAGGTGAGCTTCCTCGTGATGCTGATCCCGCTGGCCGCGGCGGGCTACATCCTGCTGCGCGGACGGCACGAGTATCCGCGCGACGTTGCCGCCGCCGCCGCCTCGGAGGCGCGGGTGAGGCAACGTGCGGCCCCGACCGCCGAAGTTGGCACGCCCACACGCCGCTCCTACACTCCGCAGGGTGCCGACCGCGGAGCGCGAGGGGGTGGCGACCCACCAGTTTGAGCCCGAGGCGGCCTCGGTTCCCGAGGCGCGCCGCCTGGCATGCGAGTTCGCCGGGGAGCTGATGGACGACGGGCAGAGGTCGCGGCTGGAGGTCGCGGTCAGCGAGGTGGTGGCGAACGCTGTGCGTCACTCCGGGTCGGATGAGCAGATCCGCCTCGTCCTCAACCACAAGAACGGCTACCTCTGCGTCCGGGTGGTCGACGGCGGCAGCGGCCTCGTGCCCCAGCCGGGCGCGATGTCGAGCGAGCCCGGTGCCGGCTTCGGCCTCTTCCTCGTCGAGCAGCTCACACGCCGCTGGGGCGTGACGCGTGAGGACGGCAGAACACGCGTGTGGTTCGAGATCGACTACGCGGACAGCGACGCGCCTGTACTCGCGGTCCCAGACGCGCCCTGCGACGCCCTTTGAGCGAAGCCGTTACGAAGCTGTAGCCCAGGCGTCTAGAAGCAGCGCTACGGAGCAGGCACAGTGGGGCCATGGCTCCAGGTGTCATCCCCAGCCGCGGCTATAGCCCCACTTCGGGATGACACCTGACCTGCGGGCGGCCAATCTGGCCGCTAGGCAGCACCGCGTCGCGGCGCGCTGGCAGCTACGGAAGTGCGGCCTCGGCCGCGAGGCGATCCGCCATCGCGTGGACAACGGCCGCCTGCAGGCGATCCACGACGACGTCTTCGCCGTCGGACCCGGCAGGCTCGAAAGGCCCGGCTTCCTCATTGCTGCTGTTCTCGCCTGCGGGAAGGGAGCGGTTCTGAGTCATCTCACCGCGGCGGTCCACTGGGGCCTGATCCGCAGCGCGAGCGCGGCGATTCACATCACTGTTCCGCGCCGCAAGAAACCCAAGGTCAAGGGCGTGACCGTCCACCTCACGCGACAGATGACAAGCGCCGACTGGACCATCGAGGAGGGCATCCCGGTGACGAGCGTCGCGCGCACGCTCTTGGATCTCGCTGGCGTGCTGAGATCGCGCGAGTTGATCAAGGCGATCGAGCAAGCGGAGAAGCGTCGCATCTTCGACCTGCGCGCCGTCCACGAGTCCCTGGCAAGGAGTAAGGGCCGCAAGGGCGCCGCCGCGCTTCGAGAAGCTCTCGCCGAACTGCAAGGCGAGCCACCGGATACCCGTTCGCCGCTCGAGGACGAGTTCGTCGAGTTCTGCCGCGAGCGCGACATCCCGCTGCCGCAGTTCAATGTCGTCGTTGCCGGTTTCTGCGTTGACGCGGTCTGGCCGGACAAGCGAGTCGTGGTTGAACTCGACAGCCGAGCCCACCACACAGGCATCCACGCGTTTGAGGACGATCGCACGCGCGACGCCAAGATGCAGGTGGCGGGCCACCGAATCATCCGAGTGACCCGCCACCGACTGAGAAACGAGGCGGACGATCTGGAAGCCGATCTCCGAGCCGTGGGCGCCGGCGCCGAGTGAGAGCCTCACCCGGCGCCGGCGGATGGGGCTAGGCGCGGGCCGGCTCCGGGCGCGGGGCCGGCCGCCGGGAGGGCAGCCAGCGCAGGCCGCGCGGCAGGTACCAGTTCCAGTCGCCGAGCAGCTTCATCGTCGCCGGGAGCAGAACCGCTCGCACGACGGTGGCGTCGATCAGGATCGCCGCCGCCAGGCCCACGCCGAGCTGCTTGAACTCGAGCGCACCGAGCGAGGCGAAGATCGCGAACACCGCGACCATCACCACCGCCGCGCTCGTGACCACGCCCGCCGTGGACTTGATCCCGTGCGCCACGGCGTCCTCGGTCCGCATGCCGCGGTCGAACGCCTCGCGCACCCGGCTGAGGATGAACACGTGGTAGTCCATCGACAGCCCGAACAGGATCACGAACAGGAACAGCGGCAGCCATGACGTGATCCCGCCGGTGGACTTGAAGCTCAGCAGGCCCTCGGCCCAGTGGTGCTGGAACACCAGCTCGAGCACGCCGTAGGCCGCGCCCACCGACAGCAGGTTGAGCGCGATCGCCTTGATCGGGATCACGATCGACCGGAAGGTGACGAGCAGCAGCAGGAACGCCATCGTCAGCACGAAGGCGAACACGATCGGGGCGTGGGACTTCATCGAGTCGTTGAAGTCCTTGGACCCGGCGGTCTCGCCGGTCACGTCCACGTGCACGCCGGGCACGGCGCCGATGGTTTGCGGCACGAGGTCGCTGCGCAGCGTCTGCAGTGCCTTGACGGACACGTTGTCGGTGCCCTGGCCGATCAGGGGCATCGACACCACGGCCACGTCGCGGGCGCGGTTCACATCAACGGTGATCGGCTGCTTGATCTTCCCGCTGGCGAGGCCATCGCGCTCGAGTGAGGCCACCGCGTCGCGCACCTGCGGCGAGTCGACATTGCGGCCGGAAACCACCACCTGGGCGGGGGTCGGCCCGCCCGGGAACGCGGTCTGGATCTTGTTGAGGGTCTTGACGATCGGCAGGCCCTTCGGCAGCCCCTGCAGTCCCGGC
>DATEPK010000332.1:0-2770 GCA_035273245.1 Thermoleophilaceae bacterium | reverse complement strand
GATGTGCGCCACGGCGTCGGTGACCACGCTGACGGAGAAGTGGCGCACGTAGGCGTCGAGCGCCGAGTACAGAATGCACTGCTCGGTGACCTGGCCGGTGAGGAAGAGGCGGTCCACCTCCTCCTGCCTCAGCAGGTACTCGAGCTGAGTCTCGTAGAAGACGGAGTGGCGCGCCTTCACCACGAACGGCAGCTCGGGCGCCGGCAGGATGGGCTCGATCAGATCCGGCGCGCGGCCCTCGAGCGCTCGCCGGCTGAGCTCCTCGCGCGCGGCCGACCAGTCTCCGTGGTTGTCATTGACGTAGACGGTGAGCAGGTCCGAGTCACGGGCCTGTTCTATGAGCTTCGCCATCACCGGCACGCACTCGCGCACCGACTCCATGAGAGGCTCGGCGTCCTCGTGGTCGTACGGGTTGAGCATGTCGATCACGAGGAGCGCCGAGCTCATCTGATTTCAGCGCCTCAGCTTGAAAGACGGCTGCGGAGCAGCTCCTTGCCCTGCTCGCCGCCCTTGCGGCTCGCGGCCTGCGCGCGCTTGAAGAACTCAGCGAGGTCGGAGTCGCCGTCGCGCTCTGCGTCCTGGATGTAGTCCTCCAGGCGGAGGGCGTTGCTGAGCGATTGCTCGGTGAACCAGATCAGGTTGTAGTGCTTGTCCTTCGTGCCGGTGACCTGTCCGGTTTCCTGCTGGCTTGCCTCCATGGGTGCCTCCCTCGTCGTTCGACGTTGCGGACACCGACGCGAGTACCCGTTTTGGCCCGCGCGAATCGCGAGGCTTCAGGCTGCCTTCTTGCCGACACCGGTGAGGAACTCGCGGACGCGGAGGGGGCCGCCGGTGCCGGGCGCGAGTGGGGGAGTGGCCTCGCCGTCCGACTTGCTCAGCCCGTCGAGCAACTCGAGGAGCGCCTGCCCGGATGTGTGCCGGGGATTCCAGCCGAGCTCTTCGCGCGCGCGTGTGATGTCCATGAGCGGCGTCTCGAGCGCGAGGTCGAGCCAACCGGGCGGTGTGGGCTGAAGGCGCAGGCGCCAGGTCGCGCTGGCCGCGGCTCGCACAGCGCCTGCCGGCAGTCGCACCCGGCGCGCGCCGAGCAGGCGGCTCAGCTCCGCCGGATCGAGCACCGGGTCGGCGGCCACGTTGAAGGCGCCGCGCACGTCGCGCGTGACGGCGAGCCGGTACGCCTCGCCCACGTCCGCGGAATGTACGGCCTGAAAGCGCAGGCGCGGAATGTCCGGCACGAGGGGAATCAGGCCGGCGCGCAGGAGGGGGCTGGGTGCGAGCGGACCGATGAAGAGACGCCGGATGCCAGAGGCTGCGCCGCGCTTGAAGATGAGGCCGGGGCGCAGGCGGACCACCCGAGTGCCGGTGTGCTCCTTCTCGAAGTCGTCGAGGAGCCGCTCCACCTCGGCCTTGTGGCGCCCATAGAACGAGCTCTGCACGCCGCCGGTCGGCCAGCCCTCGTCCACCAGCCTGTCCTTCGGCCCGGGGGAGTAGGCACCCACGGACGACGCATACACGACCGCGGGCACCTTCGCCTCGGCGGCGGTGCGAAACACCCGTGCGCTGCCATCGACGTTGACAGAGCGCGTGGTGTCGAGGTCGCGCGAGGGCTGGATAAGCCAGGCGAGGTGGACGACGGCGTCGGCACCTTGGAAGATCGTGCCGAGGTCGGCCGTCCGGATGTCTCCAAGGCGCCACTCGACCTTGTCGATTTTCAGCTCGGGCAGCCGCCGCGCGACTCCCACGATCGACTCCACCTGCGGGTCGGCGGAAAGCGCCCTCACGGTGCTCGTGCCGGCATTTCCGGTTGCGCCCAGGACTACGACCCTCATCGTGCCGGAGGGCTACCCGGGTGCGCTAGTAGGGAACCTCCACGCCGCGCGCCGGGCGGAACGTGCGCTTCTCGGGATACACGCACACGTCGCCGGGGATGAGGTCGCCCACGGTCACGAGCTGCATGCCGTCCGGCCCGACCTCGACCCGGTGGCCCACGCCGCCGTTCTCACGGCAGAGCCAGAAGGAGCCCGGGCGCAGCTCGTGTGCCTCCTCGCCAAGCCGGGCGATCCCGCTGCCGCTGCGCACGAACCACGCTTCCTCGCGCGCGGAGTGGAAGTGGAGGTCCGTGTTGTGGGTGTCCGGCGGCATCTCGTCCTGCGCCAGCACCACCTTGGCCGAGCCCATCTGCCACACGCCGCGCGTGGCGGCCGCGAGCTTGCCCTCGCGGAACTCCTGGATCGGCAGCTCGCTGAGGTTGCGGATCGTGGGCGGCCGCTCGGCGCTGGGATCCGGGAGCTCGAGCGGACCGAGCTCGGCGTCTGCCTTGAACGGCGGTGGCGTATCCGCCGGGGACCACACCGGTCCCATCCAGAACTGGTTCGTGCGCGGCAGGTAGGTCACGTGGTTGCGCGTGCCCTCGGCCGCCACGAGCACGGTCAGGCCTTCCGGCCCGGCGATGAGAGTGTGAGCGTCGCCGTTCGAGGGATGCCACAGCAGGTCGTCCACTCCCACCTCGTAGGTGCGAGCCTGCCCGCGTGCCGACAGCTGGTAGCTCAGCCCGCTTCCGGCGAGCACGAGGAACGCCTCGTCCTCGTCCGCGTGGCTGTGCGGCGGGGTGGAGCGCTTGCCGGGGTCGATTTCGATGATCGCCACGCCCAGCCGCTTCGCACCGGCCGCTTGGCCGAGACGCCGGCGAGAGGCCCCGATCTCACCGGCGTCCCAGCGATGCGGCCGTACGTCATCGATGTGAAACGGCAGGTCCTCGCGCACGCGCGAAGGA
>DATEPK010000331.1:0-8584 GCA_035273245.1 Thermoleophilaceae bacterium | reverse complement strand
AGTGAGCGGCGGGCGGAGACAGGACTCCTTACTCCCGACTCCCTACTGGCCGGCTACGGAGGCCACAAACTGTGCCACCGCCACGGCATTCGGGCCCTGCAGCACGCCGGCCGGCATCCGCCTCTGCCCCGTCCCACCGATCCGGATCGCGCTCTCGATCCGGCTCACCGACGCCTTCGTGTTGCTCAGGCCGATGCGGTCGAGGTCGGGGCCGGTGACGCCGCGGGCGTTCACCGCCGCGAGGGTGTGGCAGCTCGCGCAGGTCTGGCGGAAGAGCGTCTTGCCCTTCTCGAGCGAGCTGGAGGCGGACTTCGTCTGAAGCTTCGAGGTGGCGCCCTGGGCGTCCTGGCGGGCGCTCAGGATCACGGCGGGCACGGCAACACCGACGCCGAGGTAGATCACGATCATCGAGACCTGGAAGAAGCGGCTGCCGCGCGTGAGATATGCCTGACGGGCCCCGGCGCCGCCGCCGTGGAAGGCGACGAAGATGACACCGATGCCCACGAGGATCCATGGAACGAGAAAGAACCAGACGGTCATTCGGCGCGGGATCCTAATAGAGGGCGGTGATGGTCGCCGTCAGGCGGCCCTGCTGCCGGTCGCCGCGGCCTTTCCGCGGGCCCCCCGTCCGCCCCTCGCACGTGTGCGGCTGCGGCGCGCCGGGCGGCAGCCCGCCGAGTGCGCTTGGGACAGCTCCACCTCGTCGACGTCGAGGCGCTCGCGCACATCGTCGATCGACTGCCGGATGAGGCGCGACACGTGCATCTGCGAGATGCCGATCCGCTCCGCGATCTCCGACTGGGTCATGCCGAGGAAGAAGCGCATGTGCAGGATCTTCCGCTCGCGCTCGCCGAGCTCCTTGAAGCCCTCGCGCAGCAGCTGCCGCTCCTCGGCGAGCTCGAATCCCTGGTCCTCGTCGCCGAGGTGCTCGAGCGGGTCCCCGCCGTCCTCGTCGCTGTCGTCGCCGCCCGGAGCTGAGAGCGACACGGTGTTGTAGGCGCGGGAGGAGTCGAGTGCCTCGACCACCTGTTCCGTGGTGGACTCAGTCGCCTTGGCGAGCTCCTCGACGCTCGGGGAGCGGCCGAGCTTGCCGGTGAGCTCGTCGACCACCCGGCCGAGCTTGACGTTCAGCTCCTGCACGTCGCGCGGCACGCGGACCGACCAGCCCTTGTCGCGGAAGTGACGCTTGATCTCGCCGAGCACGTTCGGCGCGGCGTAGGTGGCGAGCGTGACCTTGTACTGGCCGTCGAAGCGGTCGATCGCCTTGATCAGGCCGACGCAGCCGACCTGCGTGAGGTCGTCGATCGTCTCGCCCCGGTGCGCGTAGCGCTGCGCCAGCCGGCGCACGAAGCCGATGTGGCGCTCGATCAGCGCCTGGCGCGCGCGGACGTCTCCGTCCTCGTGGTAGCGGCGCAGGAGCTCGCCGTCCGGGGCGGACCCGTAGACGAGGTCCTCCCGAGCCATCGCACTGACCGTCATGCCGCGGTCGCCGCCTCGCGCCGGGCACGTTTCCAGCTGCCGAACGCGGCGAACACGTCGCTCAGCTCAGGCAGGTTCTTGTCGAGCGAGGCCTTCTGCTGGTAATCGACCATGAGCAGACGCTCCGGCCGCGAGCCGAGCTGCTCGGCGACGGTGCGGATTGCCGCGCGGACCTCGTCGGGCGTGACGTCAGACTCGTCCTGCCGCTTTGCCTGATGGGCGAACACACCCGCGGCGGTGCCGCGTGCACCCGGGTTGGCCGCGGGCGAGGGACGCGCGCGGCCGACGCCGATCATCAACCTGCAGTGCGGGCAACGCGTGGGCGCCAGGGGCCACTCGTCCCCCACGTCACCTTCCACAAGCAGGAAGCAGTGGGGACAGTAAGCGTCAGTTGTCTCCCCCGCCCCGTTGCGTGCGACCTTCGCCATCGAACCTCCCTAGCAACCTCTCCAAGCCCCGGCGACGGCCCGGACTTCTCACCCGTAAGTCTCGCCACCTGGGGCCGCTCCTAAACGTGGCAACCGGCCCAATCGCGGCTGGCCACGTGGCCAGTTTGGGGTAGACCTGCGTAAAGAGGGATTAAGCCGCGAGCGCCTGCAGCTCGCGCTCTTCGGCGAGCCTGCGGAGCGCCCGCCGCTCGAGCTTGCGGACGCCTTCGGGCGACAGACCGATCAGCTTCGCCACTTCACGCAGCGCCAGCGGCTCACCGCCGCCGATGCCAAAGCGAAGCTCGATTACGCGGCGCGCGTTCGGGTCGAGGCGCTTGAGAGCGCGGCGAATCGACTCCTCCTCGAGCTCCACCGCCACCTCCTCGAGCGGGCTGGGACCTTCGAACGGAATGAGCGAGCCGAGCTCTGCATCGCCCTCGGAGCCCACGGGCGTCTCGAGGCTCACGGGCACGCGCTCGGCCGAGCGGAGCTCCTCGAGCTGGTGCACGTCCATGCCGAGCTGCTTGGCCACCTCCTCGGCCGTGGGCTCGCGCCCGAGCTCGCTGCCGAGCTTGCGCTCGACCGCGCGGACCTTCGTCAGCTCCTGGCCGATGTGCACCGGGATGCGGATCGTCCTCGAGTGGTGCTGGAGGCCGCGCTGCATCGCCTGGCGGATCCACCAGGTGGCATACGTCGAGAACTTGAAGCCGCGCCGGTAGTCGAACTTCTCCACCGCGCGGATGAGGCCCAGGATGCCCTCCTGGATGAGGTCGAGGAACGGCAGCCCGAGGCCGCGGTAGCGCTTCGCGTTCGCTACGACGAGCCGCAGGTTCGACTCGATCATCTTGTTCTTCGCGTCCTGGTCGCCGCGCTCGATGCGCTTGGCCAGCTCGACCTCCTCGGTGGCGGTGAGAAGCGGCCGCTGCGCGATGTCGCGCAGGAAGAGCTGGAGCGAGTCGCTGGTGGCGTCCGCGACCTCGTCGAGCGTGTAGCTCGATTTCGTCTCCGCGTTCGAGACATCGTCCTCCACCTCGATCCCGCGCCGCTCGGCCTCGGCGTAGATCGCCTCGAGCGTGCCGGGCTCGAGCTCGAACTCCTCCACCGCGGAGGCGATTTCGGACAGCTCAAGGCGGCCCGCTTCCTCGCCGCGGCGATAGAGGGCGTCGATGGCGTCGTTTGGCGACATGTCAGTCATCGCCCGCTCAGCATACGACGCGCCGCGACCGGACTACGCAGTCAGCCGCGGAGCAGCTCGGAACCTGCGTACACATTCAGCGAGCTGTCGCGCACGAAGCCGCAAAGCAGCATGCCGCGTTCGCGCGCCAGGTCCACCGCCAGGGTGGACGGCGGACCGACCGCCACCAGCCCGATCAGTGAGGCGAGACTCGCCTTCTGCACGAGCTCGAACGACGCGCGGCCGCTCACCGCCGCGAACACGCCCTCGAGCGGGAAGCGCCCGCTGAGCAGCAGCGACCCGATCGCCTTGTCCATGGCGTTGTGCCGGCCGACGTCCTCGCGCACGACGAGCAGGGTGCCGTCCGCCTCGAACAGGCCGGTGGCGTGAAGGCCGCCGGTGCGGTCGAAAGCGAGTTGCCTGCTACGCACTGCGTCAGGGGCGCTGAGTACGACTTCGGCTCGGAGGTCGGGGGTCGGAGGTCGGAGGGATGGGGCTTCCTGCTTGACGAACTCGAGCGCTCCTTTTCCGCAGACGCCGCAGGAGGAGGTGAGGTAGAAGCTGCGCTCGTCTTTCGGGTTCCGGCGCAGCCCGTTCTTCGTCTTGACTTCCACGGTGTTGGCGGCGAAGTCCTCGGTGGGGCCGACGTCGGCGATGTCGTCCGGGCCTCCGATGAGCCCCTCGCCGGCGAGGAAGCCGGCGGCCAGCTCCTCGTCCTCGCCGGGCGTGCGCATCGTCACGGCGAGCGCCTGGCCGTCCACGCGGATCTCGAGCGGCTCCTCCACGGCGAGCTCGTCCCGCATCGGCTCGCGGACGCCATCCTGGAGCTTCTCGATGGACGCCGCTGCCACGTGCGGGTCGAACCCTGTGGCCATCACTTCGCTCGCGGGCTCGAGAACTGTGCCTGAAGCGCCGCGAGGCGCGAGTCCCACTGTCCGCCCACGTCAGCTATCCAGCCCACCGCGTCCGCGAGCGGCTCGGGCGTGACCGTGTAGCGCACCTCGCGGCCCGCGCGCGCGCTCGTGACGAGGCGCGCCTCGCGCAGCGCCTCGAGGTGCTTCACCACCGCCTGGCGTGTGATCGGCAGCTCCGCCGCGAGCTGCGTGGCGGTGGCCGGCCCGCCGTCGGCGAGGCGAGTGAGCAGCGTGCGCCGCGTGGCGTCCGACAGCGCGGCGAATACCGGCTCGCCGGTCACGCGAGCACGAGGGCGAGCGCCGTCGGCCCCTGGAAGCGGAAGCCGGGCAGCGGGATGCCGACGCAGTCGAGCGTCGCCATCGGGCTCGTCTCAAGCACGCGCACGACCGTTCCCTCGTCGGTCTCTTCGAGCGAGATCTCCACGCGCGTTGAAACGTCGTCCTCGGGGCGGCGCCACCAGAAGGCGAACCGCTGTGCCTCGGCGTCCAGCTCCTCCACGAAGCCCACGCGCTCGCCGGCGTCGCCGTCGAAGCGGATGCGGAAGTCGCCGCCCGGCACGGGATCCATCTCCACGTCGCCGCCGAGCCAGTCGCCCAGCCGCTCGGGATCGGCCACCGACTCCCAGGCGTCCTCAGGCTCCACGCCGGGTAGGAGGAGGTCACGTTCCACGGAGTGGATCACTACGGTCTCTTTTCCAGCCTTTCCGAGGTCCATGTCTTCCTTTCGATGTGCAACTGATGGGTTGCGCTATGGTACCAGCATGACGTGCAACTCGCAGGTTGCACCCGCACCCGACTAGGAGATCCGCCATGCCACTCGTCCCAATGGTCATCGAGCAGACGGCGCGCGGCGAGCGCTCGTTCGACATCTACTCCCGGCTCCTCAACGAGCGGATCGTGTTCATCGGCTCGCCTGTGGACGACCAGATCGCGAACCTGGCGGTCGCGCAGCTCCTGCACCTCCAGGCGGAGGACCCGGACAAGGACATCTCCATGTACATCAACTCGCCGGGCGGAGTGATCTATTCCGGCCTCGCGATCTACGACACGATGCAGTACGTCAAGCCGGACGTGCAGACCATCTGCTTCGGCATGGCGATGTCGATGGGGTCGCTGCTGCTGGCCGGCGGCGCCGCCGGCAAGCGGATGGTGCTGCCCAACGCGCGGGTGCTGATCCACCAGCCCTCCGGCGGCTTCGAGGGCCAGTCCTCGGACATCCAGATCCACGCCCAGGAGGTGCTCAACCTGCGCCGGCGCGTCGACGAGATCTACGCGCACCACACCGGGCAGGACATCGAGCGCGTGCACGAGGACATGGAACGCGACCGCTTCTTCACCGCCGAGCAGGCCGTGGAGTACGGGCTTGCCGACCGCGTGATCGAGACCCACGAGATCGCTCGCACGCCCACTGGCTTCAATGGCCGATGAGCGCGAAGAGGTCCTGAAAGGGGCGTACGCCGCGTTCAACGCCCGCGACATCGAGCGGGCGCTGGTCCTGATGCAGCCAGATGTGGACTGGCCGAACGGAATGGAAGGCGGACGCGTACGCGGCCACGACCAGGTGCGCGAGTACTGGACGCGGCAGTTCAAGATGATCGACTCGCACGTGGAGCCGGAAGGCTTCGACGCCCGGGACGACGGCCGCATCGCCGTCCGCGTGCATCAGGTCGTGCGCTCCCCTGAAGGCGATGTGATCTCGGACGGGCACGTCACGCACGTGTACTCGTTCCGGGACGGACTCGTGGCGGGGATGGAAATCGTCGTGTGAGCGTTGCGTGAGCGCCGCGCTGCACTCTGCGCGGCATGAACCCACGCCCCCACATCAAGCTCGTTGTCTTCGCCGCCGCGCTCGCGCTGATCGGCGCCGCGGTGGCCGCCGCGCAAATCAGGCCGAACCCCATCGCGTTCAGCGGGGCCGGCGTCAAGTCGGTCTTCATCATCAACGACGGGTCCGCCAAGGGCACGTACCGCATCAGCGTGGACCCGCCCGGGTCGGTCTTCACGCCCAACCGCCCAACCTGCATCATCGCTCCGCACGCCAAGTGCGAGATCAGGGTTCGCTACTCGCCGTCGGGCAAGGCGCAGGACAAGGCCACGCTCAACGCGGTGGCCGGCTCCGATCGCCAGAGCGCTCAGCTGATCGGCCGCTCGGGTGGCGGCGGTGGCGGCGGAGGCGGCGGCACCGGGCCGAGTAGCTGCACGCTCCACGTCGCGCGGCATCAGAAGCTCGTGAAGAGCGTGCACGGAAAGATCGTGCGCTCCCCATACGTGGTGTCGCTCACCTCTAGCGACGACGGTTCCGTGACCGCTCAGGCGGTGGGCAAGACCTCGAAGGGCAAGCAGATCTTCCTCGAGAACGCGAACGCAACGGACACGGCCGGCAACGGCGTGGTGCTGAAGCTGAAGCTCGGCCGCAAGAGCGAGCACCTGATCCGCGGCGATCTCGCGGCGGGCCACTCGCCCAAGATGACGTTGAGCGGAAGCTGTTCGAACGACAACGGCGCCCGGCAGGTCGGAGCCAAGCTGCACTTCAGCGACGGCAAGCGCGGCAAGGGATTCAAGCTGCCGCTCGAGGCCGACGCGACCGTCAAGTAGCCAGCAGCTGCCTCAGATCCTCGCCGGGCTCCTCATCGAGCTCGGCGAGGTAGGCGTCGGCCGCGCGGGCGGCCTTGCGGCCCTCGCTGATCGCCCACACCACCAGCGACTGGCCACGTCGGGCGTCGCCGGCCGCGAAAACCCCTGGGACGGTGGTGGCGAACTCGCCGGCGTCCACGTTGCCGCGCTGGTCGAGGTCCACGGCGAGCTGCTCGATCAGCCCGTCGTGCTGCGTGTGGAGGAAGCCCATCGCGAGCAGCACGAGATCGGCCTTGATCTCGAACTCGCTGCCCTCGATCGGCTCGAAGCTGGGCGGCGGGCCGACCTCCTTGCCGCGCAGCGCCACCACGCGCCCGCCCTCGCCCACGAGCTCGGTCGTGTTCACGCTGAAGCGCCGCTCGCCGCCCTCGTCGTGCGCGGGCGAGGTCCGCAGGATCAGCGGCCACTGCGGCCACGGCGTGATGTCGTCCGGGCGCTCGAGCGGCGGCTCGGGCAAGAGCTCGAACTGGGTGACGCTCGCGGGCTCCTCGCGGTGTGAGTTGCCGAGGCAGTCGGCGCCCGTGTCACCGCCGCCGATGATCACCACGTGCTTGCCGGCCGCGCTGATCGCGTTGGCCGGTGCGGCGTCGCCGGCCACGAAGCGGTTGCGCTGCTCGAGGTACTCCATCGCGAAGTGCACGCCGTCGAGCTCGCGGCCGGGCACCGGGAGGTCGCGCGGGATGGTCGAGCCGGTGGCGATCACGACTGCGTCGAACTGCTCGCGCAGCTCGCGCGCGTCGAGGTCCTTCCCCACCTCAACTCCGGTGCGGAACTCGATGCCCTCCGCCTCCAGGATGTCCACGCGGCGCTGAACCACATCCTTGTCGAGCTTGAAGTCCGGCACGCCGTAGCGCAGCAGCCCGCCCACGCGGTCGTTTCGCTCGAACACGGTGACCTGGTGACCGAACTGGTTGAGCTCGGCGGCCGCGGCGAGGCCCGCGGGGCCGGATCCGATCACGGCCACGGTCCGGCCGCTTCTGAGAGCCGGCGGCCGGGGCTTCACCCAGCCTTCGTCGTAGGCGCGCTCGATGATCGCCACCTCGATCTGCTTGATCGTGACGGCGTCGTCGTTGATGTCGAGCACGCAGGACGCCTCGCACGGCGCCGGGCAGATGCGGCCGGTGAACTCGGGGAAGTTGTTGGTGGCGTGCAGCGCCGCGATCGCGTCCTTCCAGCGGTCGCGGTACACGAGGTCGTTCCAGTCCGGGATGAGGTTGCCCAGCGGGCAGCCGTTGTGGCAGAAGGGCACGCCGCAATCCATGCAGCGCGCGCCCTGCTCGCGGAGCCCGTCCGTGTCGAGCGTCTGCTGGTACTCATCGAAGTCGTGCACGCGTTCGGCCACCGGGCGCTTGGGGCCGTTCACGCGCTCGATCTTCAAGAACCCGCCGAGCTCACCCATCGCCGCCTCCCATCCGGCCGTCGGCGTCCGCCGAGGGCGCGATGCCGGCCACGCTCGTCTCGTGCTCGTGCCGCTCCTCGTGCCGCTGGTGCGCGGTGGGCTTGCCGTTGAGGCCCGCCACGTCGTCCGCGCTGCGCGCCGCCTGCTCCGCGAGCGCGCGCGCGTAGTCGGTGGGCATCACCTTCACCCAGTAGCCGACGAGCTGCTCCCAGTCGGCAAGAGTGCGCGTGGCCACGGTGCTGCCGGTGCGGTAGCGGTGCTCCTCCACGAGCGCCCGGATCTCCTCGAAGTCCTCGGCACTCGGCGTCTCGAGGTCGACGAGCTCGGTGTTGCAGCGCTCGTCGAAGTCACCCACCTTGTCGAGCACGTAGGCGATGCCGCCGCTCATGCCGGCCGCGAAGTTCCGCCCGGTGAGCCCGAGCACGACCACGCGGCCGCCCGTCATGTACTCGCAGCCGTGGTCGCCCACGCCCTCCACCACGGCGCTCACGCCCGAGTTGCGCACGGCGAAGCGCTCGCCGGCCAGCCCGCGGAAGAACGCGCGGCCGCTCGTGGC
>DATEPK010000330.1:0-6007 GCA_035273245.1 Thermoleophilaceae bacterium | reverse complement strand
TTCTCGAGGAGCTGCATCAGCCGGATCGCGCACGCCAGGCCTGCGGGCCCGCCGCCGACGATCGCCACGCCCACTTCGATCCGCTCGTCCTCGGGATCGGTGGGCGGGCTGACGAACTCCTCCGCCGAGTTGACCGGCGGCGGGTACTCGATCGGGGCAATCGACATGCTGGGCTCAGCCCCCCTTCTTCGCCTTGATGGCCTCGGTGAGCTTGGGGACGATCTTGTTCAGGTCGCCCACGACGCCCAGGTCGGAGAACTCGAAGATCGGCGCGTTCGGGTCCTTGTTGATCGCGACGATGTTCTCGGAGTTCTGCATTCCGACCTTGTGCTGGATCGCGCCCGAGATGCCCACCGCGAGGTAGAGCTTAGGCGCGACGGTCTTGCCCGTCTGGCCGATCTGAGCGGCGTACGGGTACCAGCCTGCGTCGACCACCGCGCGCGTGGCGGCCACTGCGCCGCCGAGCGCGTCGGCCAGGTCCTCCGCGAGCTTGAAGCCCTCGGCCTTCCCGAGGCCGCGGCCGCCGCCCACGAGCAGGTCCGCGTCCTCGATGTTCACGTCGGCCCCGCGCTGCTCGCCGCGCTGCACCATCGTGCACTTGGTCGAGAACTCGGACAGCTCGACGTCGACCTTCTCGACGTCCGCGCTGCCGCCGTTCTCGGCGATCTCGAACGCGTTGAGGCGGCCGATGATCACGCCCGGCTCGCCGACGTAGTCCACGTCGACGATGGCGGAGTCCTGCAGGATGGGCCGCTCGGCCACGAGCTTGCCGTCCTGAACCTTGACCTGCGTGACCTCCATCGTCACGCCGCCGCCGAGCCGCGCGGCCAGGCCGGCACCGATCTCGAAGCCGAGCAGGCCGCCGCCGAACAGCGCGTAGCTGTAGCCGTTGTCCTGGATCAGCTTGGCCATCACGTCGACCACCGGCTGGGCGATGCCCACCGGCGCGGACGCGTAATAGACCTTCGAGGCTCCGTAGTTGCCGAGCTTGCCGGCGAGTTCGTCGGTCACGTCGTCGCCGACGACGACCGCGTGGGCCTCCTGCCCGAGCTCCTTGGCGAGCTTGGCGGCCTCAGAAACCGCGCCGAGCGAGTTCTTGTTGAACTCGCCCTCGTAGTGAAGTGCGTAGGTGAGGATCCCGCTCATGCCAGCAGCTTCCTTTCGTCGAGCCAGGCCACGATCTTCTGGACGGTCTCGTCGGTGTCTTCGTCCTCGATGATCTCGCCGGCCTGCTTCTCCGGGGGCGGGTTGATCGAGAGCACGGCGGTCTTCGACCCGTCCTGGCCGACCCTGCTCGTGTCGATCTCCACGTCGCCCGCGGACTTCGTGTCGAGCGGCTTCTTCTTCGCGCCCATGATCGCCTTGAGCGACGGGTAGCGCGGCTCGTTGATCGCGTCGCCCACCGAGATCACGGCGGGAAGCGCGACGTCGACGGTGTCGTAGCCGTACTCGGCCTGGCGCTCGCAGCGCAGGCTCTCGCCGTTCACGTCGATCTTGATCACCTGCGTGAGCGACGGCATCTGCAGGTGGTCGGCCACCACGGCGCCGATCGTGTAGCACTCGCCGTCGTCGGACTGCTGCCCGAGCAGCACGAGGTCGGGGTTCTCGGCCTTGAGCGCCTGGGCGAGCGCGTAGCCGGTGGCCACCACGTCGGACCCGGCGAGGGCGTCGTCGGTGAGGTGCACGGAGCGGTCGGCCCCGAGCGATACGGCCTTGTGGAGCGCGCGGACGGCGCTCTCGGGTCCCATCGTCACGGCGACGATCTCGTCGACGTCCACCGCGCCGCCCTCGCGAATCTGCATGGCGGCCTCGATGGCGTGGGTGTCAAAGGGGTTCAGGTTCTTCTCGCCACTGCGGTCGAGGCGCTTGGAGTTTGGATCCATGCGCTTCTCAACGGCGGCGTCCGGGACCTCTTTGACCAGGACGCAAATCTTCAAGTCTGGCTCCTTAGATCAGGGCTGCTTGTGCCTGTCAGCCGCCGGGATGTTACCCACTTGACTGACGAGTCAATCGCCTGACGACACCGCATTGCGGATGAAGTCGACGATCTCGTGCGTGGGGGCGCCGGGGGTGAAGACCTCGGCAACGCCGAGCTTCTTCAGCTCCGGGATGTCCTCAGACGGGATGGTCCCCCCCACGGTGATCACCACGTCCTCGATGCCCTGCTCCTTCAGCAGCTCGACCACCCTCGGCACGAGCGTCATGTGCGCGCCCGAGAGGATCGAGAGGCCGATGGCGTCGGCGTCCTCCTGCAGCACCGTGGCGACGATCTGCTCCGGGGTCTGATGAAGCCCGGTGTAGATCACCTCCATCCCCGCATCCCGGAGGACGCGGGCGATGATCTTCGCGCCGCGGTCGTGCCCGTCGAGGCCGGGCTTTGCCACGACCACGCGGATCTTGCGCCCGCTCTGCGGTGCGCTCGGTGCTGTTTGAGAGGTGCCCTCCATAGGCCTGAGCGGCCCGGGAGTCTACTTTTCGGCGCTGTTCAAAGCGCTGCTGACGGCTGGCGGTCGAGCTTGCGCTCCAGCGCATCGGCCGCCGCGGCTGGGCCGCCGGCACGAGCGAACGCCTCCGCCAGGCGTTGCGCGCCGTCACGCCGCGACACCGCTTCGCGCACCGCTTGCCGCAGGCGCTTCGGGGTGAGGCGGGGTGCCGCAAGGCGCGTGCCGGCTCCCGCGATCTCCACGCGGCGCGCCACCTCGAGCTGGTCGCGTCCGAAGGGCACGACGCACACGGGCACGCCGGCCGCGAGCGCTTTCTGGGTGATGCCCAACCCGCCGTGGCACACCACGCAGGTCGCACGCTCGACGAGCGGCGCGTGCGGCACGAAACGCTCCACGCGGGCGTTCGCCGGAACGCCGAACTGCGCCGGATCGACGCCGGCGGTGGTGGCCACGACGTGTACGTCCTCGTCTTGCAGCCCCTCGAGCGCCACCGCCACCAGCTTGCCGTCATCCTGGAACTCGGTCGAGCAGGTGACGAGCACGAGGGGCTTCGTGATCTCGCCGAGCCACTGCGGCGGATCTGCCGGCGGGTCCCACACGCCCGGCCCGGTCATGACGATGCTGTCGGGCCAGTCGGAGTGGTGGTACTCGAACGGCTCGGCGGTGAGATAGAGCGTGAGCGGCGGCTCGCGCATCGCGTCGATCACGGAGGCCAGCGGCGGCGCGCCCAGGTCGCGGCGAACCTCGTTGAGCGCCGGCAGAGCCCCGTTCCAGAATCGCTCGAGTAGCGAAGAGGCGAGGCGGTCGCGGACATGGCCGGGAACCCCCTTAGCGGGAGCGAAGCCGGGACCGAACGGCGGCGCGTCCTTGGACGGCAGCGGCAGGAAGTACGGGCACCAGCTCGCCCACGGAAGCTCGCCGACCGAAGCCGCTGCGGCAGCACCCCAGGTGTTGACGTCCACGAGCAAGGCGTCTGGCCGCTCCTCTTCCACGGCGCGCCGCAGATCTGGGCCGTCATGCCGGGCGCGTTCGAAGAAGCCGGCGAGGCTGCGCTTCACAGCGCCAATGGGCGTCTTGGCCCGCCAATCATCGATGCCGGGGCCCTCGATTGCCGGATCGATCGGGGCGGCGTCGAAGCCGAGGTCTCGCAGCAGCTCCACCTCGGACGCGAGCGTGCGAACGGCGACCTCGTGGCCGCGCTTCTTCAGCTCGCGCAGCGTGGGGACGAGGGGGTACAGGTGCCCGCGGGCGGGCGAGGTGTAGGCGAGGAAGCGAGTCATCGAAGAACCCTTTCGAGCATCTCTCGGATTGCATGTTCTGTCTGCGTGCGGCTGAGGCCGAGGTCGCGGCGGAGCAGCTTCCAGGTGAAGAGATCGCAGATCGCGACGAGCTCGGCCGTGCGACGGGCGCGCTCCGCGCCGCGCAGCTGCTTGAGCCAGGGCGCGAATACGCGAGTGACCCAATCGCGGTGCATGGCGCGGCCGGCGCTCAGCACCTCGCCGAGCACCGGCACCTGCTCCTCCTGGCAGAGGAGCCTGTAGGTCTCGTCGCCGGTGTCCTCGTAGTGCTCGACAAGGTTGGCGACGGCACCACGGATGTCTCCCACCGGCGCCTCGAAGCGCTGTTCGCGCACCTCGGCGTGGACCGCCTCCGCGATGGCGCGCAGGAGCGCGTCCTTCGAGCCGTAGCGGCGTATCACCGTCTGGACGGTCACGCCGGCCCGCGACGCGATGTCGTCGAGGGTGACCTGCGCGAAGAGGCGCCCGGAGGCGAGTTCTCGCGTGGCCGTGAAGATCCTCCGTTCGGTCGCCGCCGCAGCCTCGGCGCGAGCACCCATGCGGTAGGGCCTCTTCCGGTTGGCTGCAGTTTTCATGTTAGTGAGACTAACACGAAAATATGGGGCGCGCAACAAAAAAGGCGACGCTCGCGCGCCGCCTCGCAACAAGCCAGGACGAATCCGCTTAGGTGACCCGCACCTTCATCCGCATCACCGATGGGTGCTTGGTGCAGATGATCGTGAAGGTGCCCTTCTTGCGGAAGGTGTAGGTGAAGCTGCCGCTGTGGCCGGTCTTCGAGTGGAACTTCACGCCCTTCTTCGACACCACGTTGTGCGAGTTCTGGGTGTGCGACCAGTGCCAGTGCACGGAGCTGCCCTTCTTGATGGTCACCGTACCGGCGAAGAAGAAGTTGTCCCCCATGCCCACGCTCTTCGTCCTGGCGAACGCGAGGCTGGCGCCGATGGCGGCGAGGACTGCGGCGAGAGTGAGTAGGACCAGAAGCTTGCGCATTGCCGTTAGAACACCGGAACCTCAGTGTAAGTTCCGAAAACCGTTTGCAGCGCCTCCACGATCTCGCCCTCGGTGGCGTGGGCGCGGGCGCAGTCGAGCAGCGGCTCCATCAGGTTCTGACTGCCGGCGGCGGCCTGCTTCAGCGCGGTGAGCGCGGCCTCGGCGGCCTCCGAGTCGCGCGCGCCGCGGATCGACTTCACGCGGTCAACCTGCTTCTTCTCCAGCGCGGGGTCGATCCGAAGGATCGGGATCTCCTCGTCGTCGAGCACCTGGTAGCGGTTCACGCCGACCACGATTCGCTTACCGTCGTCCACCTCCTGCTGGTAGCGGAACGAGGCGTCCGCGATCTCCCGCTGCGGAAAGTTCTGCTTGATCGCCTGCACCATGCCGCCCAGCTCGTCGATGCGGCGGAAGTACTCGTAGGCCGCCTCTTCCATCTTGTCGGTGAGCGCCTCCACGAAGTAGGCGCCGCCGAGCGGGTCGATCGTGTTCGTCACGCCCGTCTCGTGGGCGATGATCTGCTGGGTTCGGAGCGCGATCCGCACCGCCTCCTGGGTGGGCAGCGCGAGCGCCTCGTCGTAGGAGTTGGTGTGCAGCGACTGGGTGCCGCCGAGCACGCCGGCGAGCGCCTCGATCGCGGTGCGGATGATGTTGTTGAGCGGCTGCTGGGCTGTGAGGCTTACGCCCGCGGTCTGCGTGTGAAAGCGCATGAGCAGCGAGCGTTCGTTCTTGGCGCCGTAGGTGTTCTTCAGCTCCTGCGCCCAGATTCGGCGTGCCGCGCGGTACTTCGCGATCTCCTCGAAGAAGTCGATGTGTGCGTTGAAGAAGAAGCTCAGCCGCGGCGCGAAGTCATCGATGTCGAGGCCGCGCTCGAGCGCCCACTCGATGTAGGTGAAGCCGTCCTTGATCGTGAACGCGAGCTCCTGCTGCGCCGTCGACCCCGCCTCGCGGATGTGGTAGCCGGAGATCGAGATCGGGTGCCAGCGCGGCATCCGCCTCGCGCAGTACTCGACCATGTCTGTGACGAGTCGCATCGCCGGGTCGATCGGGAAGCACCACTCCTTCTGCGCGATGTACTCCTTGAGGATGTCCGTCTGGATCGTGCCGGCGAGCTGCTCCGGCGGCACACCCTGATGCTCCGCCGCCACCACGTAGAAGGCGAGCATGATCGCCGCGGGCGCGTTGATCGTCATCGAGGTGGACACCTCGCCCATCGGGATGCCCTTGAAGAGGGTCTCCATGTCGTCGAGCGAGTCGATCGCCACGCCCTCGCGG
>DATEPK010000329.1:0-2208 GCA_035273245.1 Thermoleophilaceae bacterium | reverse complement strand
CCTCGGCGATGAAGGCGAGCGTGCCCTCGGACCCGACCACGAGGCGGCGGAAGATCTCGAGCGGCGTGTCCGCGTCGAGGAACGCGCAGAGTCTGTAGCCGGTGGTGTTCTTGATCTCGAACTTGCGCCGCACCCGCTCGGACAGCTCGCTGTCGGCGCGGAGCTCGTCGCGGATCTCGATGAGCCCGCGCGCGAGCTCCGGCTCGGCCTCCTCAAATCGCTGTTCGGCGTCGTCTGCCTCGGTGTCGATCACGGTGCCGGACGCGAGCACGAGCTTCATCGCGCGGACCGTGGAGTAGGCGTCCCACGTCACCCCGCAGCGCATGCCGCCGGAGTTGTTGGCGATCACGGCGCCCACGGTGGCGATGTCCTTGCTCGCGGGATCCGGCCCGAGCAGGTGGCCGTATGGCCGCAGGATGCGGTTGGCCATCCCCACGAGCGTCCCGGGCCCCAGGCGCGCGCGGCGGCCCTCGTCCTCCACCTGCACGCCGAACCAGTGGCGGCGCACGTCCACGAGGATGCCGTCGGTCTGCCCCTGGCCATTGAGGCTCGTGCCGCCGCCGCGGAAGGTGAGGTGCATGCCATGCGTGCGGGCGTACTCGATCGTCTTCAGCACGTCGTCCAACCCGTGCGCCATCACCACCACCTGCGGGAAGCGGCGGTACGGGCTCGCGTCGGACGCGTAGCGGATGATGTCGGATGCGCGCGCGAGCACGCGGTCCTCGCCGAGCAGGCGTACGAGGTCTGAGCGCAGCGGCTCCGCGGTGCCGGCGGCGAGGCTGTCGGGCGCGCGGTCGGTGGCGGGCGGAACGTCCGGCCGGCCTATCCGCGTGGGGTCAGGGGCGAGCGCGGTCAAAGGATCGACATCCCGGGCTCGACCTTCACCTCCACGAGCCGCGGCCCGTCGGCGTCGAACGCGTCCGACAGCGAGGCGTGCAGCTCGTCACGCGACGTCACACGGGCGGACGGCACGCCGTAGCCCTCCGCCACTGCCGACACGTCGAGAGTGGGCAGGTCGAGACCAGGCGCGCCCTGTACCTGCTCGATGCTCGCGAACCACTTGAGGATCGCGTACTCGGAGTTGTTGAGGACGAGGAACTTCACCGGCACCTTGTACGCCGCCGCCGTCCAGAACCCGGTGATGGCGTACTGTGCCGAGCCCTCGCCAAGCACGCACACCACCTGCCGCTCCGGCTGCGCGAGCTGCACGCCGATCGCGGCCGCGAGGCCGAAGCCGAGGCCCCCGGCCGAGCTGAAGTAGTAGCTCCCCGGCCTCGACAGCCGCAGGCGCGTGCGCAGCGCCATCGTGCTCGACGGCGACTCCACCACGGCGATGCCGTCGTCCGGCATGAGCTCCGAGAGCGTGTCGTGCACGGCCGCGCCGCTCAGGGGGTTCGTGACCTCCACGGCTTCGGTCGGATCGAGCCGCTCGGGCGCCTCGCGCGTGGTCTCCCCCACCTCGCCGAGCAGTGCCTCGAGCGTGAGCCGGACGTCCGCCACTATCGCGTCGCCCATCGGGGCGCGCGAGGCCTCGTCCGGGTCGTTCGTGATCGCGATGAGCCGCGTGCCGCCGCCGAGCGGCGCACCCGGGATGTAGGGGTAGTAGGGAAACACCGACGAGCCCACCACGAGCACGAGGTCGTACGGCTCGAGCATCTGCCCCACCGGCCCGATCGCGGGCGCCAGCAGGCCGCGGAAGTTGGGATGGCTCTCTGGGAAGCCGATGCGCCCGCCGCCCGGCGCGGGAGTTGCCCAGACGGGCAGGTTCTGGCGCTCCGAGAGCTGGATCGCCGCGTCCCAGGCGCCGCTCGCGTCGATGTCCGGACCGGCCACCATGCAGGGGTTCTCCGCCTCCGCCAGCGCCTTCGCGAGCGCGCGCACCGAGGTCGGGTCCGCCCCCGCGCGGCCCGTCACCGAGCGCGCGAGCACGGGAGGCGTCATCACCTCGTCCGCGTCCGCGGTCCAGTCATCCATGGGCAGCGAGACGAACGCCGGCCCGGACGGCGGCAGCGACGCCATGTGCACCGCGCGCGCCAGCGCCGGCACCACGTCCTGCGCGCGCAGCGGCTCGTGGCTCCACTTCACGTACGGGTGCGGCACGCGCGTGGCGTCCTTGTTGGTGAGGTTGGCCTGCAGCGTGACCTGCGCGCGCACCTGCTGCCCAGCGGTGACGAGCAGCGGCGACTTGTTCGCCTGCGCGTTGAAGAT
>DATEPK010000328.1:0-6767 GCA_035273245.1 Thermoleophilaceae bacterium | reverse complement strand
CCGAGCATCCAGCGCCAGTTGTTCGCCGCGCCCTTCAGCGCCCAGTTGGCGATGTAGGCGGCCATGATGCCGCTCACCACCATCAGCTGGTTGAAGGAGGTCACGCCGCCGCGGATCTTCTTCGGCGCGAGCTCCGAGATGTACATCGGCGCGACGAACGACGCGGTGCCCACAGCGATGCCGAGCACGAGCCGCGCCGCGATCAGCTCGGCGGATGTCTGCGCGAAAGCCGAGCCGAGCGCTCCCAGCACGTACACCGCGCCCGCGACGATCTTCGTGCGCCGCCGCGAGAGTGCGTCGGCGGAGTAGCCGGAGATGATCGCGCCGATCACCGCGCCGATCAGGAGCGCGCCGACGAACGCCTGCTGGTCGAACTTGCTGGCGCCGAGGTCCTTCGTCACGAACAGGAGCGCGCCGGAGATGACGCCCGTGTCGTAGCCGAAGAGGAAGCCGCCGAGGGCCGCGATGATCGCGAGCCGCAGGACGAAGCGGTTCCGTCCGCTGAACGCCTCCTTCAGGAATGACACGCCGCGTTTGTTACCCGCGTATGTGGGCGCGCACACGTTCGAGCCGTTTGCCCGCCTGTTCGTCGGGTAACCGCGTTCCGAGAGCTACACAGGAGGTTTGCGGTGGCAAAGGATCACGGTTCAAGCGTGAAGAACGACAAGCAGTACGAGGGCCTGCGGAAGAAGGGCATGAGCAAGTCGCGGGCGGCCGCCATCTCCAACAGCGAGGGCTCGTCGAGCCGCGGCGGCAAGAGCTCCGGCTCGAGCCGCAGCAAGAAGTCGAGCGGCAGCGGGAGCGGCGGCAACACCGCTCAGAAGAAGGCGGCGGGCCGCAAGGGCGGCAAGGCAAGCTCGAAGAGCTAGCGCCCCTGTAGCTCGCTCGCGATTCCGGCGAGCGGCTCGCGTGCGAGCGACTGGTAGAGCGACACCAGGAGGTCGATGTTCGCCTCCGCGCCGAGGTGCCACTCATCGCGGGGAAGCTCGCGAGCCAGCGGATAGTTCGGCACGACGCAGGTGAGAGGCGGCAGCGTGGTGCGGCCGCCGAGGTCCTCGAGCAGTCCCTGTGACGCCACCACCAGCGCGTCGCTCTCCTCGATCGCGCGCAGCTCGAGTCCGCGCTCGACCTGCGCGGGCGCGTCGAGGTCGTGGATCACGGGCAGGCGCCCCGCGGTGAGCTCTATCACGCATACCGTGAGCGCGCCGGCCGGGCCATAGCTGTGGACCACGTCGGGAGCGAACTCCGCGATCGCCTCCCGGAGCCGCCGGGCCGGACGCTCGCCGAGCTGCCACTCCTGGTCGAGGCTCTCGCCGCCGGGCCCGCCCTGCCGCGCGAGCGCCACTTCGATCTCGGGATGCGCAGCCGCGAGCGCCACCGCGTGCACGCGCGCGCGTGTACATGGTTCGTCACGCAGTAGGAGGACGCGCATCAGAGGCGGTTTGGCCGTGGGTTTCGAGGGCTCGTGCTCATAGGCCGGCAGCTTTGGCTACCCCGTTCGGCCTTAGCCGAATCAGGCGAGGTCGCTTTGTGCGACTTTTCGGTCCCGCCCGCCGCGCGGGAGTCACATCCCGCGGCGCGCGAGCACGAACGGCACCGTCCGCAGCAGGATCTTCAGGTCAAGCCACAGCGACCAGTTGGCCCGGTAGAGATAGTCGAGCTTGACCATCTCGTGCAGCGGTATCCGGGCCGATCCCAGCACCTGCCAGACGCCCGTCATGCCGGGCGTCACGTCCAGGCGCCGTCTCAGCCAGCCCTGCACCTGCCGGTCCTCATCCGGCACGAGCGGCCGCGGCCCCACCAGGCTCATCTCGCCGCGCAGCACGTTCCAGATCTGCGGGAGCTCGTCGAGCGAGAAGCGGCGCAGCACCCGCCCCACCGGCGTTATGCGGGGGTCCTCGCTGATCTTGAAGAGACCGTCGGCCTCGTTGAGATCGAGGAGTTCCGGCTTGAGCTCTTCCGCTCCCTGGTACATCGTGCGGAACTTGTAGAGCGAGAACGCGCGGCCGCCCCGGCCCACCCGCGTATGGCAGAAGAGAGCGGGACCCCGCGATGTGAGCTTCACCGCGAGCCCGATCGCGATGAGCAGCGGCGCGAACACGATCAGCGCCACCAGGGAGCCCGTGATGTCAAGGCTCCGCTTCAGGATCTTCGACGAGCGCGTGAGCCCGTAGCCGCGGACGCCGAGCAGCGGGAGACCCTGAACGTCGTCCAGTGCCACCGACCAGCCCACCACCTCGAGGAGCCGCGGCAGCAGGCTCACCTTTACGCCGACCGACTTGATCAGCCGGATCTTGTCGAGGAGACGATCGCCGGTGGGAGTCGTGCTCGAGTCGATCACCACTCGGTCGATGCGGTGCTCCCACAGTGCCGCCGGAAGGTTGCTCACGCTGCCGAGGATCGGTAGTGCGTCGGAAAGCGGGGACCGGTGGCCCTGAGCGGCCCGCCCGTTCAGCGGTATGTACCCCACCACCTCAGCGTTGATGAGCGGCGCCGCCTCGAGCTTGGCGGCGAGCTCCGCTGCGATGGCCGGCTCTCCCAGGACGAGGCAGCGCTCGCTCGGCGTGCGCTGAAGCGCGATCCGGCGCGCGCCCGAGCGCATCGTGGACAGACCGAGGAACATGCAGAGCCACACCGCGACCACGTCGAAGCGGGTGAGCGACCCCGACGCGAAAGCGCCCTGCAGCAGCCAGAAGAGCAGCGCATACACCGTGGCCACCTGGAACAGCGCCGGCATCTCGTCAAGCGTGCTCTTGCCAAGCAGGGTGTCGTCGCGGTCATAGAGGCCGGCCACCTTCGCCAGGGCAACCACGAGGGGCAGCAGGAGCACGGCAGCAGGCCGGAGGCCCGCTCCGATTCCCGCCACGACCATGACGATCACCGCTCCGCTGGCGAGCAGATCGGCAGCTGCAAGCGCGCGCCTGAAGCGCGCGTCCCGCCGCCGCGTCTCCTCCGACGGGGCGCCCTCGCGGAAGTTCGCGAGCTCGGTGGCACTGGCGGGGCGCCCGAAAAGCGAACCGAACGAGCGGCTCGGCGCTCGTCTGGGCCGGACCGGACTGTCGAGGCCTGTGGTGGCAGCGCGGACTGCCTCCGCTTCGTGGAGGCTCATCGCAGTCCGACCTCGTTCGCACCCCTGCTCACGGTCACTCACGCCCCCTGCGCGTGTACTCCGGGGCGGGAAGTTTGCACGAATAGCCGAGCGCTTGCGCAGGTTGCGAAGTGGCGCGGCGCCAAGCCTCCCGGTTTACAGTGCCAGCGTTCGCACTGGGAGACGACGAAGGCAGGGATGAGCGAGCTGATGACAGACGGGCACAGGAACGGCGGCGCCCCGGCAGCGCTGCCAACTGTGAGCATCGTGTTCCTTGTGTACAACCGCCGCGAGGAGCTGCGCGAGAGCCTGCGGCGCATGCTCTACGAATCGGACTATGACCGCGACAGGATCGACGTCACCGTCGTCGACAACGCGTCCACCGATGGCTCCGGCCACATGGTGCGCGAGGAGTTCCCGGAAGTTCGGCTGATTGTCCGGGAGCAGAACTGCGGCGTGAGCGGGTGGAACGAAGGTCTCGTCACGGCTCCGGGGGATTACGTGCTCGCGCTCGACGACGACTGCTACCTGCCGCCCGACGGGCTGCGCCGGGCCGTCGAGGCGGCGCGTGAGCAGGAAGCGGATCTCGTCTCCTTCAAGGTGCTCAGTACGCACGATCCGGAGCACGTCTTCACGGACGGCTACAGGACTGGCCTGTTCACCTTCTGGGGCTGCGCGGTGCTGATGAGCCGCCCGGCCGTGCAGGCGCTCGGCGGCTATGACCCCGAGATCTTCGTCTGGGCGAACGAGCTCGAGTTCACCATGCGCTTCTTCGACAAGGGCTTCCGGCATCTGCACCTGCCGGAGGTTGCCGCGTGGCACATGAAGGCGCTGGGCGACCCGGAGAGCCGAATGGAGGAGCGCGGATATCGAATCAACGCTCGTCACTTCGCCTACATCGCCGCCAAGCTCATGCACCCGCGCGACGCAGCGGAGGCGTTCATGGCCCTGCTCGCGCAGAACGTCCGCGACGGGCTCCGGAAGGATCGTGTGGCGTTCAAAGCCCTGCCCGACACCGTGCGCGGCTTCATCCACGGCCTGCGGCACCGGGAGCCGCTTCGGAATGCCGAGCTGTCCCACTTCTACCGGCACAACTTCGAGACCTTCGCGAGCCCGTGGTGGCTGTCGCGGCCGCCTTCGCAGCTGATCCGTGAGCTGCCCCGGGAGCTCATTCGCGGGCGACGCGAGAAGGTCGGCCGTTGGGATGAGTTCTTCGAGAGCCGCAACACGTTCTATCCCGACCAGCCTCAGACACTCCAGTTCTCGCCATCCAAGTCCCCATGACGGCGAGCGTGACGATCGTCTTCGTCGTCTTCAACCGGCGGGACGAGCTGCGGGAGAGCCTTCGGCGGATGCTCGTGGACTCGGACTACGAGCGCGACCGGGTGGACGTGATCGTGGTGGACAACGCGTCCACCGACGGCTCCGGGGCGATGGTGCGAGACGAGTTTCCGGAGGTTCAGCTGATCGCCCGCGACGAGAACATCGGCGCGAGCGCCTGGAACGACGGGTTCGCCATCGCGCGCGGCGACTACGTGCTGATCCTCGACGACGACTGCTACCTACCGCCCGATGGGCTGCGCCGCGCAGTCGCCCGCGCGGAGGAGCACGACGCCGATCTCGTCTCCCTCAGCGTCGCCAGCACCATCGACCCTGACCATCTCTTCACTGCGGAGAGCCCGATGGGACTCATGTCCTTCTGGGGCTGTGCATGGCTGGTCCGCCGCGAGGTGCTCGATGTGCTCGGCGGCTACGACCCCGAGATCTTCATCTGGGACAACGAGCTCGAGTTCACGCTCCGCTTCTTCGACCGCGGGTACCGCCACGTGCACGCTCCCGAGATTGTCGCCCAGCACATGAAGCCGCCTCTGAGCGACGAGTTCGACTCGCGCTGGTACCGCGCCAACGCCCACCACTTCGCGTACATCGCCGTGAAGCACCTGCGCGCGCGGGATGCCATCGGCGCGGTCGTGGCGGTGTTCACACGCGTGCTTCGCGACGGCGTGCGCCGGGAGCGCGCGAGCCTTCGAGCGCTGCCTGACGTGCTCGCCGGCACAGTGCATGGGCTTCGCTTCCGGCAGCCCGTGAGGAACCGCGAGCTCTCGCGCTTCTACCGCCAGAACTTCCACGGCTTCGCAAGCCCGTGGTGGATGTCGCGCTCCGCGGGCGAGCTGATTCGGGCGCGTGGGCGCAAGAGCACGGGCGCTGGCGGACGGCGCCAGATGTTCTTCGAAAAGCGGGCTCGTGCCTATCCGGAGGGAGCCGGGACCCTGCAGTTCTGAACCGGACGCCGCCTTCTGGGCATGTGGCTCACGGCGGCGCACCGCTAGCTAGGATCGCGCGCCATGGAGACTACGGCAGGAAGTCATCTCAATTTGCGCGCTGAAGTCGAGCGCTATCGCTGGTACCACACGCTCGAGCTTGGGGACGGCGTGGAGACGCCGGGCATGTTCGACCACCGGCCGGTGCTGCACCACTACCCGCTCCCGGAGGACCTGAGCGGTATGCGCTGCCTCGACGTCGCGACCATGGACGGCTACTGGGCGTTCGAGATGGAGCGCCGTGGCGCGGCCTCCGTGACGGCGCTCGACCTCGAGGATCCGAATGAGCTCGACTGGCCGGCGTCGCTGCGGCCGCACCACGACAAGGAGCTCGACGAGACCAAGGCTGAGCGGTTCGCGCTCGCCAAGCAGGCGCTCGGCTCGAACGTGGAACGGGTCCTGATGTCGGCGTACGACCTGAGCCCTGAGCTCGGCATGTTCGACTTCGTGTTCTGCGGCGACCTGCTCCTCCACGTCAAGGATCCGATCACGCCGATCGAGAACATCCGCAGCGTCTGCACCGGAAGCGCGGTGATCGTGAACGTGATCAAGCGCTTCCGCTTCTACGAGAAGCGCGCGATGGCGGAGCTCGACGGAATCGACAACTTCGAGTGGTGGGTCACCAACATGGCGGGACTCGTGCGGATCGTTCGCGCAGCCGGGTTTGCGCGCGTGGAGGAGGCCGAGCCGTTCGAGCTGCCGTTCCGCGAGGACAATGGCTGGCGCGGGCTGCGCGGCGCGGTGCGCGCCTACGTCTGAGCAAGTAGTCGCGAGTACAGCTCTTCCAGCGCCGCGGCGTCTGTTGCGCGGATGAGCGGTGGCTCGAGTGAGAGCCAGCGCAAAGCCGCCGCCCGGGTGTGCTCGTCATGGACGATCACGGCATCGCTCTCCTCGAGCGCGGCGCGCAGGAAACGGAGTTTGAGGCGGCGGTCGGCGAGCCGCGCGCGCTCGACCGGCTCTGGGCAACTGAACACCATCGGCCTATCGCTCCGGCGGCGCCAGCTCAGCGCGGCGTAGGCGTCTTGCGGAGAGAATGCGTGCGCGATGTCGAAGCGGCCGGCCGTGAGTCGGCGGAGCGTGGCTGGGAGGTGCGCGAGCGGCGTCGTGAAGCCTCGCCGATCGAGCAGGGCGTCGAGCGGTGTGCCCCGGCCGCCGATGAGGACGGGGTCGTGTCCCCGCTCGCGGAGGGCCGCCGCAATGTCGCTTGCGGGCGACGCCTCCTGCCCGTGATCGAGCAGCGCGACGCGGAGCGCCGTCACAGCAGCAGCGTGCCGTGGCGCACGCTGCCGGCGGCCATGCCGAGCACCTCCGCAAACTGCCTGACCGCCTGGCCCGGCAGCTCGGCCAGCGCGATCGCG
>DATEPK010000327.1:0-3362 GCA_035273245.1 Thermoleophilaceae bacterium | reverse complement strand
GCGCGCTCGAGCGCAGGGGAGAGGTCCACCGGCGCTTTGCCGAGCTGCTCAAGGCTCTCCACGAGAGCTACCGCGCCGACCATCCCGAGGAGATTCCGCAGCTGCCCGACGAGGTGTTCATCGCCACCGTCGGCGCCGTGAATGAGCTCGTGTCCGACCGTGTGCGCGGCGGGCGCACCGCGGACCTGCCGGAGCTCGAGCCGGTGATCAGCTACCTGCAGATCGCGTTCCTCGCCGGTCACGGCCAGGCGGAGAGGGTGCTCCATGGCGGGTGACCGCGCGTCCGCTCCGGACCCACCGGTCGAGCTTCCGGAGGGCCGCATCGTCCGCGTGCCGGGCCTCGGCGAGCTGTTCGTGCGCGATACCGGCGGGAGCGGTCCGCCCGTCCTGCTTCTCCACGGCTGGATGTTCCCGAGCGACCTCAACTGGTTCCGCACCTACAAGCCCCTCGCGGACGCGGGCTACCGCGTGCTCGCGCTCGACCACCGCGGCCACGGCCGCGGCCTGCGCGCAGACGAGCCGTTCACGCTCACGGGCTGCGCCTCCGACGCCGCCGCGCTGCTGCGGGAGCTTCGCTGCGGGCCGGCCATAGTGGTCGGCTACTCGATGGGCGGCCCGATCGCGTGCCTGATGGCGCGCGACCATCCGGAAGCTGTGGCCGCGCTCGTGCTCTGCGCGACGGCGCGGGAGTGGAAGGACCCGCGCATGAAGGCGCTCTGGAGCGGAATGGGGCTCCTGCGCCTGCTGCTCGGGGCCTTCCCGCACCAGTCGTGGCGCTGGGGCCTCAGGCGCGCCGGCTTCCCGGACAGCCCGATCACCTCCTGGGTCGCCGCCGAGCTGTCGCGCGGCAGCGCACGTGACATCGCCGAAGCCGGGCGCGAGCTCGGGCGCTTCGACAGCCGCACCTGGGTCAAGCAGCTCGACATGCCGGCCGCGGTGGTGGTCACCACGCGCGACAGCGCCGTTCCGCCGCGCAAGCAGTACGAGCTGGCGGAGTCGCTCGGCGCGCCCACGTTCGAGATCGCGTGCGACCACTCCGGCGTGACCGTGAAGGGCGAGGAGTTCTGCGCCGTGCTTCTCGAGGCGCTCGCGTCGGTAGCGGGGCGGGCAAAGCGGGTAGCTGCCTGAACATGCTCCGCGCGATCACAGATCACGAGCTGCCCAAGCCGCGCTTTCGCGGCGTGTCGCATCAGTACGCCTTCTTCGCCTCGCTCATCACCGGCGCGGTGCTCGTGCTGGTGGCGCCCACGCGCAGAGCCACCACCGCGGCCGCAATTTATGCTGCGTCGGTGTCAGGTCTCTTCGGCGCGAGCGCGCTATATCACCGCGTCACCTGGCGGCCGGCCACGCGCCGCTGGATGCGCCGGCTCGACCACTCGATGATCTTCGTGCTGATCGCGGGCACCTACACGCCGTTCGGCCTGCTCATCCTCCACGGCACGCTCGCGCATGTGGTGCTCGCGGTGGTGTGGGGAGGAGCGCTCGCGGGCGTCGTGCTCAAGCTCGCGTGGGTGAACGCGCCGAAGTGGCTGATGGCGGCGATCTACCTCGCGCTCGGCTGGGTGGGCGCGGCGATCATGCCGCAGCTGCTCTCGCGCGAGGGCGTGGGCGCGGTCGTACTGCTCGCCACGGGCGGCGTGCTCTACAGCATCGGCGCCGTGATCTACGCGCTGCGCCGGCCAGACCCGAGCCCCAAGATCTTCGGCTACCACGAGATCTTCCACGTGCTCGTGATCGCCGCCGCGGCCGCCCATTACGCCGCCATCGCCGGCTACGCCCTGCCCGCGAGCGGCTGATGGACATCTTCCGCACACCGGACGAGCGCTTCGAGAACCTGCCCGGCTACGACTTCGAGCCCCACTACGCGGAGCTCGACGGCCTGCGGCTGCACTATGTGGATGAGGGCCAGGGCGAGCCGATCGTGTGCTTCCACGGCGAGCCCACCTGGTCCTACCTCTACCGCAAGATGCTGCGCCCGCTGGTGGCCGGCGGCTACCGGGTCGTGTGCCCCGACTACGCCGGCTTCGGCCGCTCGGACAAGCCCACCGAACGCGGCTGGTACACGTACGACCGCCACGTGGAGCTGGTCACCCAGCTGCTCGGCGGGCTCGACATCCAGGGCGCCACGGTGGTGGTGCAGGATTGGGGCGGTCCGATCGGGCTGCGCTGGGCGGTGGAGAACGCCGACAGCGTGGCGCGCCTCGTGATCCTCAACACGGGACTCTTCACAGGGCGCGTGAGCAAGGGCTTCATGGCGTGGCGCGAGTTCGCCGAGCGGAACCCGGACCTGCCCGTGGGCTTCGTCGTCGGCGGCGCCACCGCCAGCGACGTGCCCGAGGACGTGGTGGCCGCGTACGAGGCGCCGTTCCCCACGCCGGAGTCGAAGGCGGGCGCGGCGCAGTTCCCGCTCATCGTGCCGACGTCCGACGAGGACATCGGCGCCACGGAGATGCGCGCCGTGGCCGACGAGCTCTCGCGCTGGGACAAGCCCGCACTCGTGGCATTTTCGGACAGCGACCCGGTGTTCCCGTTCCCCCGCTCGGGCGAGGCGTTCACGTCGCTGATCCCCACCGCCGGCGAGCAGGTGAGGATCGAGGGCGCTGCCCACTTCCTGCAGGAGGACAAGGGCGAGCGGATCGCCGAAGAGATGCTCCGCTTCCTGCGCCCGTGAGCGCCTTCGGGCCGGACCACTTCAACGAGGCCAGCGCAGGGCGGCTGCCCGGGCTGTTCGGGCTCGAGGTGGTGCGGGCTGAGCCGGGCGAGGTGGAGGCTCGCCTGAAACTGCGCGCCGAGTTCATGGCGCCCAACGGCTATTTGCATGCCGGCACCGTCGTGTCGATGGCCGACACGTGCTGCGGCTACGGCTGCGTGGCGTCGCTCCCGGAGGGGAAGATGGGCTTCACCACGTCCGAGCTCAAGTCGAACTTCCTGCGTTCCGCGGGCCCCGACGACGTACTCGTCTGCCTCGCCCAGATGGCGCACGGCGGCCGCACCACGCAGGTGTGGGACGCCAACGTTCGGCGCGAGTCCGACATGAAGGTGCTCGCGCTGTTCCGCTGCAAGCAGTATCTGCTCCAGGGTGAGGACCCGCGCACGCAGGAGAGGTAGGTCCCATGCGTTGGGACTTAAACCGCGAATATTGCGGTCAACTTCCAACGCGACCTCCTGGAGGCCGTTATTGCTGCCGTTTGCAAGCGTTTGCAGTCCTGCCACGCGAAGAATCGCTTGACACCCACCGGGACAGTCTGCAAACGTTTGCAGAACCTTGGCCCGAGGGAGCGAATCAGCCACAGATGTGAGCGCTCTGCTCGACGGCTACGCCCGCATGCTCCTCCTGCGCTACTTCGAGGAGGCCATGCAGC
>DATEPK010000326.1:0-9128 GCA_035273245.1 Thermoleophilaceae bacterium | reverse complement strand
GGCGGCTTGGACGGCCAGACGGTCTACCGCGACTAGGTCGCGATCCGCACCTCAACCTCGTCGGCCACCTTCAGCGCGCCAAACAGCGCGGTGTAGGGCTTCATGCCCCACTCGCTCTGCTTCACCACCGCGCTGCCGGTCACCTGGCCGCCGCCCTCCACGGCGAGGTCGAAGGTGATCGGGTGCGTGTTCTCGTTGAGCGTGAGGTCTCCAGTCACGCTCAGCTTGCCGCCGTCGGCATTCACCTCCGTCGAGCGGAACGTGATCGGCCGCTTCAGCAACACCTCATCGTCGATCGTCTGGTGGATGTTCGACTTGTCGTCGTCATCGAGCGGCTTCATGCCGCCGTGGCCCTCGAGCACCTTGAACGAGCTCGAGTCCACCTCCAGCTCCACCTTCGGCTCCCCCGAGAGGTCGAGCGTCCCGTGCCAGGACGTGACCTCGATCGTGAGGTCGTGCCCCGCCTTCGCCACCGCGCCGGTGCGCTTCGTGTGCACGGTCAGGCGCGCGTTGTCGGGTCCGAGCTGGTGCGTGCCCTGGGTCGCCACGATCGGCAGCTTATATTCAGTGAGATAGCTGGCTCATTCTGAACAGAGGGGACTTGCACATGGCAGTTGATCTCGACCATTCGTTCACCACCTCGAAGTCGCTCGACGAGAGCTTCGCCGCGATCACGGACCTCGAGCGGGTCGTGCCCGCCGTGGAGGGCGGAACGGTGACCGAGAAGACGAGCGACGACTCGGTGAAGGCCGAGATCAAGGTGAAGATGGGCGCGATGTCGCTCACGTTCGCCGGCACGGTCGAGGTGGCCGAGAAGGACGAGGCAGAGCACCGCGCCCTGCTGGTCGTCAAGTCGCGCGAGAAGAGCGGGCAGGGGTACGCGAACGCCGACGTGGAGTTCAAGCTGAACGACTCCGGCGGCAACATCCACACGCACGCGCAGATCACCGGCAAGGCCGCCTCGATGGGCGAGGGCGTGATGGTGGGCGTGCTCGACGCGCTGATCCAGGACTTCACGACCAAGCTGGGCAACATCTGAGCCGGCAGCCGATGGCCACGGTCACGATGAAGCAGGTGCGGCCGGGCGAGGTGCCGAAGGACGGCGGCACGGCCGTGCAAGACGATCCGGGCCGCCCGGTGTTCCGCGGCAACGGGCCGAACGACTACGTGTGCGTGGAGTGCGGCAACGTTCTCGCCGTGTCCATGCACCCCGACCAGATGACCTTCCGGGTGCGGGTGAAGTGCGCCGTCTGCCGGACGGTCAACGTGGCGGAGAACGACGACCGCCCGCCAGAGCAGCGCCGCCGGCCGCGGATCTGAAGCGCCCGTAGGCGGCTGCGCCGTCGCCGTCCGGTACCGCGACCCGGACCAGCGGCGGGTGGCCCATCGCCGGCGTGGCCAGGTCGAAGAGCGCGTCGTGGTAGGCGCGCTCTCGGGGCACCCCGCCGAAGCCGAAGCCCTTGGCCGCCAGCCCGCGTCCGATGCGATCCGCCTCCCCCGCGTGCTCGCGGCACAAACGCCGGTGCTCTTCGATGTCGAACCCGAGCGGCGCGTCCGGCGGGTAGAGGCCGAGCGCCGTCAGCCGGAACGAGGTGAAGTGCGACAGCTCGTCGAGCTGGATCAGCGTGCCGCTTGGCTCGTGCACGAGCTGCACCGGCAGGAGCAGGTTCTCGCGAGCTGCATGGAGCACCATCACGTCGCCGCCGAGACGCGCGAAGATTGCGCCGAGCGCGGCCAGCGCGGCCTTCACAGGCTCGACGATCGAAGGATCGCGCCGCGCTTTTGCCACGCGTTCGAGACCCACATGCCCCTGCTCGCAGAGCCAGTCGAACGAACCAGGGCTGAGCTCGATCCCGTCCGCGGCGGCCGCCTCTGCAAACGCCGCCGCGGGAGCGCCCGGCGCCACGGCGCTCAGCGAGCGCGGGCCAGCTGGCGCTCGATCACGTTGCCGATCAGCTTGACCACCGCGGCCTCGCCGCTGACCTTCACGTGACCGCGCTCGTAGGCGTCCACCCAGTCCTTGAGCCGGCCGTCCTTCGCCAGCTCGTTGAACTCCGGCCGCGACACCGACACGTCGATGCGAGCGTCGCCCGCCGGGTCCTTCCTGATGTCCGGACCGGGCACCTCCACGCGCCAGATTGGCACGTCGCCATGGGAGCGGAGCTCGAGCCGGATCACGAGCTTGAGCTGCTGCAGCGCCGGCACGTCCTTGCCGAACTGCTCGACAGCGCGGCCGATCAGGTCTCTCGTGTCACCAGCCGAAGGCACCGCCCGATATTAGTGTCCGACCTTCAATGCCGCCTCTCGACGGACTCAGGGTGCTTGACCTCTCGCGCGTGCTTGCCGGCCCGTACTGCACGATGGTGCTGGCGGACCTCGGTGCCGAGGTGATCAAAGTCGAGCGGCCGGGGGTGGGCGACGAGACGCGTGGCTGGGGCCCGCCGTACACCGGCGGCGAGGCGGCGTACTACCTGTCGGTGAACCGCGGCAAGCGCAGCTGCGCGATCGATCTGTCGAGCGAGGAAGGCCGGCGCCTCGCGTTCGAGCTCTGCGCCCGCGCCGACGTGGTGATCGAGAACTTCAAGGCCGGCACGGCCAAGCGGATGGGCCTCGACCGCGCGAGGGTGGCCGAACGCAACCCGCGCGTCGTGTACTGCTCGATCACCGGCTTCGGCTCGAAGCGCGAGCCGGTTGGGCGCCCCGGCTACGACTTCGTGGCGCAGGCGGAGAGCGGGATCATGTCGATTACCGGCGAGGCGGACGGCGAGCCGATGAAGGTGGGCGTGGCCATGGTGGATGTGCTCACCGGGCTGCACGCCGCGGTGGCGATCCTCGCGGCCGTGAACCGCGGCGAGGGCGACCAGATCGAGGTGTCGCTCCTCGACAGCGGGCTGGCGGCGCTCATCAACGTCGGCTCGAACGTGCTGATCACCGGCGAGGAGCCGCGCCGGCACGGCAACGCGCACCCCAACATCGTCCCCTACCAGTCATTCCGCACGGCCGACGGCTGGATAGCGATCGCCGCGCCCAACGATGGGCTCTACGCAAAGCTCTGCGAGGTCCTCGGCGCGCCCGAGCTGGCGAGCGACGAGCGCTTCGCCGCCAACGCGAGACGCGTGGAGAACCGCGAAACGCTGATCCCCCTGCTCGAGGAGCTGCTGGCCGCAAAGCCGGCGGAGGAGTGGCTTGCGGCTCTCGAAAAAGTTGGCGTGCCCTCCGGGAAGATTCGCACCGTGCCGGACGCGCTGCGAGCAGCCGCCGACGCCGGCCTAGCTGCCACCACCAGGGTGCCCCACCCCACAGCGGGCGAGGTGGAGCTCATGAACTCGCCGATCCAGATCGAATCGGGCCTCCGGCCGGCCGAGGCGCCGCCGCTGCTCGGTGAGCACACGCGCGAGGTGCTGCGCGAGCTGGGTATGGACGACCAAGAGATCGACCGCCTCGGGGCCGCCGGCGTGGTCCAGCTCAGATGAGGCAGTGCTTCGCGGTGGCGATGTCGCAGCCGTGCGCGGGACCGGTCGGGCGGATCTTGATCGTGTAGTGCACGGACATCGACTCGGCGCAGCTCAGGATGCCGTAGTCGTTCGGACCGCTCGGCGGTCCGACGTCCGGGCAGTCCTGGTCGAATGGCACCGGCTTGTGCGAGTTGTCGACGTTCGTCGACGCCTGCAGCGTGACGCTGTGCCCGCGGGCCAGCGGCCGGATCCTGCGCTGCAGCTTGTTCCAGTTGAGCATCACGCTCGCGTCGAGCGCCTGCGTCTGCTGCCTCGGCCTGTAGGTCACGTCGTAGATCGGCAGGTCGTTCGCCGGGTCGATCGGCACCAAGCTGCTCGGGTCCCCGTCAAATTCGCCCTTCGCCACGTCGAGCTCGGGCGGGTTCGCGTGGATGTTCGTCGGCGTCCCGCCCGGATAGCCCAGGTAGAAGATGTCGTTCGGGTCGAGCTCCCTGTCGTCCCAGCTGACGGAAGGCGGCGGCTTGTTGAAGATGGTCGCGCTCGCTGACGTGCTGGCAAGCACAGGGCAGGCGTCCTGGTTGTTCGGGTCGTCCTTCAGGTAGGTCCCGCTGTACTGGTAGGAGCCGCCTGACACGCCGCCCTTCCCTCTTGGCGAGTTCTTCAGCACGAACCCCGTCTTGCGCAGCGGGACGATCACCCGCTTGAAGGTCGCCTTCCAGGACACGGTCCCGGTCTCCTGCTCCGTGGTGTCCTGCGCGGGACAGTCGAAGCCGGCCTGCGGCGGCACCTGAACCTTGAGCGTCTGCGAGCCGGTGGTCTGCCCCGTGATCGTCACGACGGCGCGCACGGCCGGGAACTTCGCCGACGCCGCGGCGGGGACGGCCAGCGCCACGCAGGCGCAGACAGCTGCGATCAGTGAGCTCTTCTTCAGTTGCACGCGAGTCCGGGCAAACCTAACCCGGATCGCGCGCGGGCGCTAGATCTTGTGGCGCTTCAACAATGTCCGCCCGATGACCATCTTCTGGATCTCGGACGTGCCCTCGCCGATCAGGAGCAGCGGAGCGTCGCGGTAGAGGCGCTCGATCTCGTACTCCTTCGAGTAGCCGTAGCCGCCGTGGATGCGCAGCGCCTCCTCCACGACCTCCTTGGCCGCCTCGGAGGCGAACAGCTTGGCCATGCCGGCCTCGAGATCTGAGCGCTCGCCGGCGTCCTTCATCCGCGCCGCCTTGATCATGAGCAGGCGCGCGGCCTCCACCTTCGTGCCCATCTCCGCGAGCTTGAACTGGATCGCCTGGTGCTGCGCGATCGGCTTGCCGAAGGTGCGGCGCTCCTGGGAGTAGCGGAGCGCCAGCTCCAGTGCGCGCTGGCCGAGCCCCACGCCGCGCGCGGCCACGTTCACGCGTCCCACCTCGAGCGCGTCCATCATCTGCGGGAAGCCCTTGTTCACGCCGGCCTCCTCGCCGCCCAGCACGTTCTCTGACGGGCAGCGATAGTCCTCGAACACGAGCTCGGTGGACTCCACGCCCTTGTAGCCCATCTTCTTGATCTGCGGCGGAACATTGAGGCCCTTGTAGTCGCCCGTGTTCTCCGCGGCGCCGGGCTCCTTCTCGCAGATGAAGCAGGTCATGCCCTTGTGCGGCGGGTCGGCGTCAGGATCGGACTTGGCGAGCAGGAACACGAGCCCCGCGCGCAGCCCGTTCGTGACCCACATCTTGGTGCCGTTGATCACCCACTGGTCGCCGTCCTTCTTCGCGCGCGTGGTGATCGCGGCGACGTCTGAGCCGAGGCCCGGCTCGGACAGCGAGAAGGCCGCGCGGATCTCTCCGGTGGCCATCTTCGGCAGGTACTTCTCCTTCTGCTCGTCGGTGCCGAACTTCATGAGCAGGTAGGAGCCGATGAAGTGCGTGTTGACGATGCCGGAGACCGAGATCCAGCCGCGCGAGAGCTCCTCCACGATCATCGCGTAGGTGGTGAGGTCGAGCCCCATCCCGCCGTACTCCTCGGGGATGGTCACGCCGAACAGCCCGAGCTCCTTCATCTGCTCCACGACGGCGTCCGGGAACTTGTCCTCGTGGTCGTGCTCCTCGGCGATGGGGATCACCTGCTCGTCGACGAACTGGCGCACCATCTCGGTGATCGCCCGCTGCTCGTCGGTCTTCTCGCTGTACGGCGTGGCAACTGCCAAATCGGACTCCCTGACGTCGTTGACTCGCGAGTCAGTCTACCCGCGGAGCCCGCCTCACCGTCTCAGGTAGAGACGCGCGACGCTTGCGGCGAGGGCCTTCTTGTGCGCCAGTGAGGCGCCTGGCCATCTGAGCGTCACGGTGACCAGCACGCGGTTGTTCGCGGTCAGCAGCTGCCCCTCTCCCGGGAACCAATCGGCGTCGAGGCCGAGGCCCGCCACGCGCTGCGGCGGCGGCTCCTTCCGCACGGTGCTGAACTGCTGGGCGTCCTCCACAACGGCGCGCTCCAACCGGAAGAACGGCTGCGGCGAACTGTCCACGTTCGCGATCAACGTCAGACGCCCCGCGCGGTACGTGCACTGGGGCTCCGCATTGTTCCCGGTCGACTGCCGCTGCGAAGAGACGGAGGCAGGGGACGCGCGAGCCACGGCCACGCGTGCGGCAGGGATACACACCGATGGCGGACGGTGCGCGCTGGTACGAGCCTGGGTGTGGCCGCCACCGCCGCCACATCCGGCCAGCAGCAACGCCGCGCACACGGAAGCGCCCAGCCCGCGCGAAAACCGAGGAGTCGGTGGGACGCAGGGCCGCACGCGTACGACAGTACGCGAAGTGCCCGAGGACCCCGGAATCCGAAGGTTTGCAGCCGGGCTAGAGACCGAGCGGGTGGCGGGCGCGGTAGCCGCGGGTCGGACGCGGGCCGCCCCAGCGCGGGCCGCTGCCGGGAGCCGCGCCGTGGGCCTTGCCCATGCGGTCGCGGAAGCCGGTGTCGAAACGCAGGCCGGCGATCATCACGAACGCGTGTCCCGGGTTCGTGTACACGGTGATCCACTGGCCCTTGCCGGGCTCGCCCCAGTGCATGAAGTCGCTCGAGTCGAGGGGCGAGTCGAGCAGGCCGGCACCGTGGAGCGCGAAGCTCACCGAGCCGGAGCAGTCGTAGCCCCTCGAGTTGAACGACCGGTGGCCGCCGCCGAAGATGTACGGCTTGGTGACGATCTGGTTCGCGGCGTTGATCGCGTCCACCACCTGCTGCGGCGCGCCGATCGGCGGAATGGCCATGCCGCCCACGATCTTTGCCTTGGGCGCGGGCTGGAACTGCGGATCGCTCGGCGATACGCCACCGGTGGTATTCGGTGCAGGAGCCGGCGTCGTTGAGGTTTGCCCGAACGCAGCGGAGGGCAACAACGCGCAGCAGGCCAAGACCATCACTGCGAGCAAAAGCGGTTTGTCAGCGCGCTTCGGCAAGTTCTCTTTCGTACGCCTGCCGGGTTAGCTGACGGGCTCGCGCTGAAAGAGCTTGCGCGCCTCACCTCCCCCCTGGAGGTGAAGTTAGCCCCAAAACCTGGTTCCCCGGCCCCGCTCACGCGGGTTCGGCGTGGCGGGCACTCTACAACATCGTCACGCGGAATGCCTTCGGCAATTCTGGGCGGGTTCCTGCCGCTTACGATTCCGCGCTGATGAACTTCGCACTGGATGTTGTGGAGAAGGCTCCGCGCACCCGCGTCGCCCTGATTGCGCTGGGCCGGGACGGGTCCCGCAGGGAGATCACGTTCGCCGAGGTGGCGGACCGCTCCGCGCGCCTGGCCGGCACATTCGCCGCCCGCGGGATCCGCCGCGGCGACGTGGTGATGACGCTCGTTGGGAACCGGCCGGAATGGGTGTACGCGATGGTCGCGTGCTTCCGCATGGGCGCGGTGGTGCTGCCCTGCACCGAGCAGCTGCGCCCGAAGGACCTGCGCGAGCGGATGGAGCGCGTGGACGCGCGCGCCGTCCTCGTGGACGAGCGCAACCTCGAGACCGTGGAGGCCACCGGCTTCGACGGCGAGCTGCTCGTGATCCC
Source organism: Thermoleophilaceae bacterium (assembly GCA_035273245.1). Taxonomy (GTDB): domain Bacteria; phylum Actinomycetota; class Thermoleophilia; order Solirubrobacterales; family Thermoleophilaceae; genus JAICJR01. The sequence continues at coordinate 1,650 of DATEPK010000326.1, read as the reverse complement.
CGACGCGCGCCTGTTCGACACGGATCCCCATCCGGCGGTCGACCTCTCCCCCACCGATCCGGCGCTCATCACGTTCACCTCCGGCACCGCCGGCGAGCCGAAGCCGATCCGCCACGGCCAGCGCTACCTGCCGGGGCAGCGTGTGCAGGCGGAGCACTGGTTCGGCGCGCGCGAGGGAGACCTCTGCTGGTGCACGGCTGCGAGCGGCTGGTCGAAGTCCGCGCGCAACGTGTTCATCGCGCCGTGGGTGCGCGGCGCCACCGCGCTCCTCCAGGACGCCCGCTTCGATCCGGAGGAGCGGCTCGCGACGGTTGAGCGCGAGGGCGTGAACGTGCTCTGCATGGCGCCCACCGAGTACCGGACGATCGCCAAGCGAACCGAGCTGCGCGCGCTGCCGACGCTGCGCCACGCCGTGGCCGCGGGCGAGCCGCTCAACCCCGAGATCGTGCGGCTGTGGGCCGAGACGGTGGGAGTGGAGATCCACGACGGCTACGGCCAGACCGAGACGGGCGCTCTCACCGGCATGCCGATCGGCCCGCCCGTGCGCCCGGGCTCGATGGGCAGGCCGCTACCGGGCTACCGCCTCTGGATCGACGAAGGCGAGCTGTGCGCCGACCCGAAGACCGTGCCCACCTTCTTCATCGACGGACCCGAAGACGTGTGGCGCACCGGCGACCGCGTGCGCGAGGACGAGGAGGGCTACTTCTGGTTCGAGGGCCGCGCGGACGACGTGATCATCTCCGCGGGCTACCGGATCGGGCCGTTTGAGGTGGAGTCCGCGCTGGTCTCCCACCCGGCTGTGGCCGAGGCCGCGGCCGTGGCGGCACCGGACGAGGAGCGCGGCGCGATCGTGCGCGCGATCGTGGTGCTGCGCGAGGGCCACGAGGGAAGCGAGGAGCTCGTGCGCGAGCTCCAGGACCACGTGAAGGGCGAGACCGCTCCGTACAAGTACCCGCGCATCGTCGAGTTCACCGACGAGCTGCCGAAGACGGCGAGCGGCAAGATCAAGCGGGCGGTGCTGCGCGGCCAGGGCTAGGGCGCTCCGGCCTCTCGCGCTCGAGCAGGCGGGCGATCGCATCTGCCACCGCGGCGAGATCCGCCGCCACCACCCGCTCTCGGCTCCGCACGTCCTCCACGATCACGCGCGGCTCCGTCTCGCTCACTCGCACCACAAATGTCCGGATCCCCATGCGGGCGAACCTATGAGCGGCCGCTCACGGGGCGCTCACACGGACTCGCCGGCGAGGATGAGGCGCTGCAGCGCAGCCGTCTCCTCCGCGGGCTCCACGCCCAATCCGTCCACGAGCGCACGCCGGCACGCGAGGAACTGCCGCAGCGCATGCCCGCGCCTGCCTGAGCGGGCGTACAGGAGCATGAGGCGCCTCTGCGCCGCCTCGTCGAGCGGATCCACCTCCACCGCGCGGAGGCTCGCGTCGATCGCGCGGGCGTTGTCGCCGGCTGCCGCGTGCTCGTCGGCGAGCGCGCCGAGCACCTGGCCGAAGAGGTCGAGCAGCCTCTCGCGCCAGGCGATCGCCCAATCCTCGTAGCGGTCCTCCGGCAGCGGCTCGCCGCCCCAGCGCGCGGCGGCCACCTCGAGCAGCGGCACGCGATCGGGGCGGTGGGCTGAGAGCGCTGCCCGAGCTGCCCGTT
>DATEPK010000325.1:0-11119 GCA_035273245.1 Thermoleophilaceae bacterium | reverse complement strand
GCGCGAGTGGGACCGGCCGCGCCTCTTCATGATGTTCCTGGGCCTCGGCGAAACCGCCGTGCTCGGCGCGTTCATGGCGCAGGACCTCGCGCTGTTCGTCGTCTTCTTCGACCTGATGCTCGTGCCGTTCTACTTCCTCGTCGGCATGTGGGGCGGCGAGGACCGCGTATACGCCACCACCAAGCTCGTGATCTACACGCTCGCGGGCTCGCTGCTCATGCTCGCCGCGGCGGTGGCGCTCGGCGTGATGGCCACTCCGGACGGCGGCCACATCTCGTTCTCGCTCGCCACGCTGGCGCAGCACCCGCTGTCGGGCGGATCGCAGTACTGGGTCTTCCTGCTGTTCGCCGCCGCATTCCTCGTGAAGGCGCCGGCGTTCCCACTGCACGGCTGGATGCCGGACGCGTACCGCGAGGCCCCGCTGCCCGTGATCCTCGTGTTCTCGGCCGTGGTGTCGAAGGTGGGCGTGTACGGCTTCCTGCGGATCGTCCTGCCGGTGCTCCCGCAGGCGAGCGTGCACTTCCAGGAGCTGATGCTCGCGATCGCCGTGGTGTCGATCCTCTACGGCTCCGTGCTCGCGTTCTCGCAGGACGAGGCGCGGCTCGTGCTCGGCTACTCCTCCGTCGCCCAGCTCGGCTTCATCCTGCTCGGCATCTTCTCGCTGGACCCGAAGGGCGGGCAGGGCGCCGTGATGCAGATGATCAACCACGGGCTCGTCACGGCACCGCTCTTCCTGATCATCGGCTACCTGGCGATCCGGGCTCAGGGCCGCGACTCGCTCGACTGGATGGGCGGCATGGCGCTGCGCGCGCCGGTGCTCGCCGGCGTGTTCCTGGTCGTCGCGCTGGCGACGCTGGCGATGCCCGGCTCGGCCAACTTCATCGGCGAGCTCTACATCCTGTTCGGCACCTTCCAGTCGAAGATCGTCTACGGCCTGGTGGCCAGTGCCGGAGTCGTGCTCGCGGCTGTGTACATGATCCGCTTCTACCAGCGGGCGATGCACAACCCGGTGGGTCCGCACGTGGAGTCGCGCGACCTCGCTCTCGGGCCTGAGCTGGGCGTGATCGCGCCGCTCGTCCTGATCATCCTCGCGCTCGGCGTGTACCCGAACTTCCTGCTGCACCGGATCAACGCGTTCGCTCCGACCCAGAAGCACCTGACCGAGGTGTCGGTGATCAAGTGACCACGCTGCTCATAGCCGCGGCCAAGGCGCCGGTGATCGACTACAAGGGCATCTCGCCGCTCTTCGCGGTGGCCGGCGGCGCGGTGATCGTGCTGATGGCCGCGCTCATCCGCGGCCGCTTCGCGCAGCGGGTGCTGGTGCCGTTCCTCACCGTCGGCGCGCTCGGCGCCGCCATCGGCCTGACGATCTGGAACTGGCACACGGGCGACTCGAGGCCGATCATCGAGGGCGCCCTGGCCATCGACCCGCTGGCGCTCGGGCTCTCGCTCCTCTTCTACATCGCGGGCCTCGCCACGGTGGCGTTCGCCTGGCGCTCAAGGGCGCTGCGGGAATCGGGCACCGGTGAGTTCTTCGGCCTCATGCTGGGCTCGATCGCCGGCATGAACATCCTCGCCTCTGCGGAGAACCTCATCACGCTCTTCATCGGCATCGAGCTCCTGTCCATCCCGCTTTACGTGATGTGCGCGAGCGACGTGCGGCGCGGGACCTCGCTCGAGTCGGGCCTCAAGTACCTCGTGATCGGATCGGTGGGATCCGCCACGCTCCTCTACGGCCTGGCGCTGATCTACGGCGCCACCGGTCACACGGGCTTCGCCGACATCAACAACGCGATCGGAGGCGGCGTGCAGCTCACGGATCCGCTGCTGCTCACCGGAATCGCCCTGGCCGCGGCCGGGCTCGCCTTCAAGGCGAGCGTGGCGCCCTTCCATGCCTGGACGCCGGACGTGTACGAGGGCGCGCCCACGCCCGTCACCGCGTTCATGGCGGTGGCGACGAAGACCGCGGCATTCGCCGTGATCCTGCGGTTCTTCCTCGAGGCACTCGTGAGCGCGCAGGTGCAGTGGGCGCCGGCGCTCGCGGCGCTTGCCGTGATCACGATCCTGGTGGGCAACGTCGGTGCGATCGCGCAGAGCTCGCTCAAGCGAATGCTCGCGTGGTCGGGAGTGGCGCAGGCCGGCTACATGCTCGCGGGGGTGGTGGTGGGCACCCAGCTCGGCCTCCAGGCCACCGCCTTCTACCTCGCCGTGTACCTGTTCATGAACCTCGCCGCCTTCGGCGTGGTGATCGCGCGTGAGCGCGTGTCCGAGCACGGCGACGGGCTCAAGTCGCTCGAGGGGCTCGGCTCCGCGAGCCCGCTGCTCGCCTGGCCGATGACGATCGCGATGCTGGCCCTGGCCGGCTTCCCCGCCACCACGGGCTTCATCGGAAAGTTCTATTTGATCTCGGCCACCGTCGACGGCAACTGGGCGTGGCTCGGAGTGATCATCGTCGTGGGATCGATGATCTCGCTCGTGTACTACCTGCGCGTGATCGCGGTGATGTGGATGACGCCGCTGAAGATCGAGCTTCCTGGCCGCCCGCGGCGCGCGCGGCGCGAGGTGCAGCCGGTGGCCGGCTGGTCGCCCGAGGCTGATCCGCGAGCGCAGCCCGAGGTGCTGCTCGTGACGCTCGTGATGGCGGCCGCCACGATCTTCTTCGGCATCGTGCCGTCGCCGCTCTTCCATCTCGCCCACGACGTGGGCACCTCGATCAGCGCGCTGTTCAGCTAGCCGGCTCGTACGCGAAGTCCGGGTTGCGGCGAAGCTCCCCGCCGTCGCGCGAGATCAGCGGGTGCGTGTGCACGGCCACTGGGGAGAAGCCGATCGGCAGCCGCTGGCCGTCGTAGACGCACAGGGCCGTCGCGTCCAGCTTGAGCACCAGCTGGTGCGCGAGGCGTTCGTAGTGCTGGAACGTCGCCGCGTCGATCGTGTTCGCGGCTTCCGGATCCAGTGCGGAGACGAGCCGGACCGGGTCTCCCGGACGAACGAGTGCCTCGTACTCGTGCACGGTGGCCTCGGGATCGAAGTCCGTCGCATAGACCTCGCGCGAGTCGAGCACCAGGGCATCCTCGAGCTCTTCGGGCGCCAGCTGGTCCATCACCATGGCTCGCAGGGGGTCGGGCAACGCCACGATCAGGCGCTCCCCGATCGCGAGCCCCTCGCGCAGGTAGGCCACACAGAAGTCCGCGGCCCGCTGCTCGTCGGTGTAGACCAGCACCGCGTGGTCGCCCCGCTGGATCCCCCGCTCGAGACCCGCCACGCGGGCGAAGCTCACTTCGTCGGCGAACACCCTCCAACTGCTGCCCCCGCAGGCATCGCAGGACAGTTCGGTGGAGCCGTGAGCCGAGTAGTACAGCTCATTGCAGCGCGAACACTCCAGAACTGGCATCGAACGTACCTCCCTTTGCCGGTACCCCAGACGGCGTGGTTAGGAACTCTTTACCAGTCTGCCGAGATCCATGCCTATTCCACGACGAGGCCGTGCCGCATCGTGTTCTCCGTCACCACGCGCGGCTCAACGAACTGGAGCAGGTAGTCGGGACCGCCGGCCTTCGACCCGATGCCCGAGCGCCGGTTGCCTCCGAACGGCTGGCGCCCCACCATCGCGCCGGTGATGTGGCGGTTCACGTAGAGGTTGCCCACGGGGGTGCGGCGCGTCACCTCCGCCACCGTTTCGGGGTTGCGGGAGAAGAGCCCGCCCGTGAGCGCGAACGGCGAGCGCTCGAGTGCGTCGCAGGCCTCGGCGATCGAGCGCACGCGCTCAACCGCGAGCACCGGGCCGAAGATCTCGTCGCGCAGCACCGCGGAGTCCGCCGGTAGGTCGGTGACGAGCGTAGGCGGGCAGAACCAGCCGTTTGCGGGGATTTTGGCCTGCTGTCCGACGATCCGGCCGTCGCTTGCGGCGATGTCCACGTAGCGCACCACGCGCTCCTGGGCATCGCGCTCGATCACGGGCGGGACGTCGATCGCGAAGTCATCCGCCTGCCCCACGATCAGCACGTTCACCGCGCCAGAGAGGCGCTCGAGCAGTGCGTCCGCCACGCCCTCGTGCGCGAGCACCCGCGAGGCCGCGGAGCACTTCTGTCCCGCATAGACGAAAGCTGATTTGACGATGGCCGGCACGGCGTCGTCGAGGTCCGCGTCGGAGTCCACGATCACGGCGTTCTTGCCGCCCATCTCGGCCACCACGCGCTTCACGTGCCCCTGGCCCTCGGGCGTGTCGGCCGAGGAGCGCACGATCTCGAGCCCCACCGCACTCGAGCCGGTGAAGGCGATCACGTGCACGCGCGGGTCGCGCACGAGCGCCGCGCCCACCTCGCCGAACCCGGGCAGCAGCGAGATCGCGCCCGGCGGAGCGCCGGCCTCGCGCAGCGCCTCCACGAGCGCAAGCGCGGACGCCGGCGACTGCTCGGCCGGCTTCAACACAACGCTGTTGCCGGCCGCGAGCGCCGCCGAGGTCATGCCGGTGGGGATCGCGAGCGGGAAGTTCCACGGCGCGATCACCACGCACACGCCGCGCGGCTCGTAGCGCATGGTGTTGCGCTCGCCCGGCACCTGGAGGAGACCCGGCCCGTGCTCGAGCCGCACCGCCTCGCGCGCGTAGTACTCGAGGAAGTCGATCGCCTCGCACACGTCGCCGTCCGCCTCGCCCCAGGGCTTCGCGCACTCGCGCACCTGCAGCGCCGCCAGCTCGAGCCTGCGCGAGCGCAGGATCTGAGCGGCGCCCACGAGCACCTCCGCGCGCGCGTTCGCGCCCATGTCGCGCCAGGCGGGGAACGCCGCGGCGGCGGCCTCCACCGCGGCGCCTGCGTCCACCTGGGTGGCGCGGCCGGCGGTGGCCACCACGCGGTCGGGCTCTCCTGGGTCGGTGGACTCGAAGCCTTCGTGCGCGCCCCGCTCGCGGCCGATCAAGACCGGCACCGCCAGCGGGAGCTTTGGCTCGAGCTCCCTCAGAGCGTTCACGAGCAACTCGCGCGCGGGCGCGCGGCGCAGCTCGAGCGTGGGCTCGTTGGCGAACGGCTTCACGGCGCGGCGAGCAGCTCCTCGAGCGGCACGCCCATCGCCTGCTCGTGCAGGAACGACTCGTTGGACGTGTTCTCCAGCAGGCGGCGCACGAGATACGCCATGCCCGCTACGAGGTCCCCCACCGGGCAGTACACGCGTACGCGGAAACCCTGTGCCGCGAGCGCGTGCGCCAGCTCGTCGCCTAGCCCGCGCAGCACCTGCAGCTCGACGTCGCCGTTCTCCCCGCCCGAGTGGCGGTTGTACGCGATGGCATGCGAGATCGAGCGCAGGTTATGCGAGGCCACCGCCACCCGCACGGCGGGCCGCGCGTCGAGCAGGCGCCGCGTGAGCTGCTCGTAGTTGCGGTCGCATTCCGCCTTCACCTCGAACACCGGCGCGTCCCAGCCGTGCTGGCGAGCCTCCACGATCTCGTGGTCCCAGTAGGCGCCCTTCACGAGACGGACCACGAGCGGCGGCGTGCGCGGGGTCTCGCGCGCCCACGCCAGGATGCTGTCGAGCTGGTTCGGGGACTCGCGCAGGTAGGCCTGGAGCACGAGCCCCGCGGATGGCCCCTCGCGGAACTCATCCTCGTCGAGCAGCTCGAAGATCAGGTCCATCGTCGTCTCGAGCGCGTCGAGCGACTCCATGTCGATGTGCAGGTGAGCGCCGAGGTCCCGCGCCTTGCGCAGGAGCGGCCGCATGCGCCGCGACGCGTCCTCCCGGCCGAGGGCGGGCGCATCCGGCCGGATGTGCGGCGTGAGCGCCGACACCTTCACCGAGAGGTTCGCCCGCGGCAGCGGGCCGAGCGAGTCCGCCTCGAGCTGCGGGCGCTCGGGCCAGCGCGGCGCGGCCTCGGCGATGGTGTCGAGCGCCTCGGCACAGCGTGCCGCGTAGCGGTCGGCCTCCGCCTCGGTCACAGTGGCCTCGCCGAGCAGGTCCACGGACGACGCCGCGCCGTCCTCCCACAGCTCGCGCAGCACGGGCAGCGCCTTGCGCGGGGACTCGCCGACGATGAACCTGTGGGCCATGTGGCGCACCCCGCCCGCGGCCGCCACGCCGAGTGCGGCGCGCCCCGGCTTCGTGCCCGCCATGCGCATGGCCACCTCGAGCGGCGGCGGCTTCTCGCCCACCTCGCTGAGGTAGCCGCTCAGGTGCCGGGCGAGGTCGTCGAGCGAGCGGCAGGCGGGCGTGACGTCCACGAAGCGGAACAGCGCGGCGCGTAGCTCGGCGTCCTGCGATGCGAGTTCCATGGCGCGCGCATCGAGCGCCTTCACCGGGTTGCGGCTGCGTTGCGGAAACGACCCGTAGAGCGCTCGCCCCACCTCGCCGAGCTCCGCCTCGACCCCCGGATCGTCCTCCACTTGAGACACGGCAGGAAAGCTACTGCCCCGGCGTCTGTACGCTCATTCACATGGCTGAGCGAGTGATGTACGTGAAGCCGGGCTGCCCCTACTGCGAGGCCGCCCGCGAGGCGCTCTCCGCCGAGGGCCTCGAGTGGGAGGAGCGGGACGCGACCGTGGACCGCAGCTGGCGCGAGGAGCTCATGGAGTACTCGCGCGGCAGCGGCGTGGTGCCTACGATCGTGGCGCCGGACGGCGTGACGGTCGGCTGGAACGGCAAGGGCTGACGCGTCGCCTAGAGGCGGCCGGTCGGTCGCCTAGTATGGCCAGCCCGATGCGTTACCCCGTCGAGAGCTTCAGCGAGGAGGAGCGGGCGCTGCTCGCGCCTCACTTCACGAACCTCGACCAGCCGGTGTTCGCCCTCGTGAACCTGCCGGAGACCGTGAAAGGTGCGCTATTTGCGCGCTATTCGCGCTACCAGGGCACGCTTCGGCGGCTGTTCCTCGACGAGTTTGCGGGCGATCTCGAGGGTGGCTTCGCGGCGGCGTTCGACGGTGACGAGGGCGAGCGCGCTGCGCGTCTCTACCGCACGATCTTCCTCGGCTACGGCGATGACTCCGTGGCGCAGCTCGGCGGCGCCCACATGGCTTGCGAGTGGGTGTCGAACGTGATGACGAAGGTGCTCCAGCGCGGACGGGTGGCCGCCTATCTCGAGCAGTCCACCCGCTACATCGCCTACGACGGGCCGATGCCGGGCGGCGGCTACCGCTACTGGCGCGACGATTCGCTCGGTCCGGAGTACGCGGAGGCGATGGACTTCCTCTTCCGCACCTACTCGGACGCGCTGCCGCGCGTGAGGGCTTGGGCGGAGGAGCGCTTCCCGCGCACCGAGGGCGAGCCCGAGGCGGCGCACCGGCGCTCGATCAACGCGAAGGCGCTCGACCTGCTGCGCGGCCTTCTGCCCGCGGCGTCGCTCTCGCACATGGGCATCTTCGCCACCGGCCAGGCATACGAGCAGCTGCTGATGCGCCTGCACGCGTCGCCGCTCCCGGAGGCGCGCGAGTACGGCCGCATGATCCTCGCCGAGCTGAAGAAGACGATGCCCAGCTTCGTCGCGCGCGTGGACAATCCGGAGCGCGGCGGGCGCTGGATCCACTACCTCGAGGAACGCGAGCGGGCGGCCGACCGCTGGGCGGGCCGGCTCGGCCTTGACCGCGCGCGCCGCGACGAGGACACGCGGCCATCCGTGCGCCTGCTCTCGGTGCGGGGAAGCGAGGACGACCTGCTCGCGGCGCTCTTGTTCGAGGCGGCGGGCGTGTCCGAGGACGAGGTGCGAAGCGCGGTGCGCGTGCTGCCGCCGGACGAGCGGGCCACGCTGCTTCGCGACCTCGTGGGTGAGCGCGAGAACCGTCGCCACCGCCCGGGGCGCGGCTTTGAGGCGCTGCGCTACCGCTTCGAGGTGGTGGGCGACTACGGCGCGTTCCGCGACCTCCAGCGCCACCGCATGCTCACCGTGCAGTGGCAGCCGCTCACCCCATACCTCGGCGCGGGCGTGCCGGAGGAACTCGAGGAGGCCGGGCTCGCGGACGCGTACCGCGATGGCCTCGAACGCTCGCAGGCCGAGTACGAGCGTCTTGTGGATGCAGGCCTGGCGGACCTTGCGCCGTACGCCCTCTGCCTCGGCTTCCGCATCCGCTACGTGCTCGACATGGATGCGCGCGAGGCGATGCACCTGATCGAGTTGCGCTCCGGCCGGGAGGGACACCCCACCTACCGCGCGGTCGCACACGAGATGCACGCGCAGATCGCGCGTGTGCACCCGGCGGTGGCCGCCGCAATGACGCACGTGGATCGCGACACCGAGCCGCGCCTCGAGCGGATCCTCTCCGAGATCCGCACACACGCCAAGCGCGCGGCGCGCGTGTAGCCGTGGCCGGCGCGCTGCCAGAGGGCAGGCGAGTAGCGCCCTCAATCCTCGCCGCGGACTGGTCGCGGATGTGGGAGCAGGTGAAGACCGTGATGGACGCCGGTGCGCGGGTGATCCACGTGGACGTGATGGACGGGCACTTCGTACCGCCGATCACGATGGGGCCGCAGATGGTGGAAGCCCTCAGCGACCACGTGCACGGCGCCGGCGGATGGCTCGACGTTCACCTGATGATCGACCGCCCCGAGCATCAGGTGGAGACGTTCGCGCGCGCCGGCGCGGACTCGATCAACATCCATTGGGAGGCAACGCCGCACGTTCACTACGCGCTCAAGGCAGTGCGCGACGCCGGCTGCGTGCCGGGTCTCGCGATCAACCCCGCCACACCTCCCGAGGCGGTCACCGCTGCCGCGGACATGTTCGAGATCCTGCTCTGCATGACGGTCAATCCGGGTTGGGGCGGTCAGCCGTTCATCGACACCTCCACGGACAAGATCCAGCGGCTGCGTTCGCTCCTGCCGGACCGGGTGGCGATCACGGTGGACGGCGGGATCGACACTGATACCGCGGGCCGGTGCGTGGGACCGGGCGCCAGGCTGTTCGTGGCGGGCTCAGCTGTGTTCGGCGCGCCGGACCCCGCGGAGGCGTACACGCAGATAGCCCAGGCCGCCGGCGCGTCCTGACATCGTGAGCCTGCGCGAGGTCGAGGCGGCCGCGCCGGCCTCCTTGGAGCGGCCGCTGGACGGGACGCTGGAGCGTCTGACCGTACGCTCCGAGGCCCTCGAGGACAACCCTCTCGGCGACTCACCGGTGAGGCCGTTGCTCGTGTACACGCCGGCGGGCGCGGGCGAGCGCCGGCTGCCGTCGGTGTACTTCCTGCAGGGCTTTGCCGGTCGCCTCGAGGAATGGCTCGCGGGTGCCGACTCAGGCCCCAACACGATTGAGCAGCTGGACGGCATGATGGCGGCCGGAGAATGCCCGCCCGCGATTCTCGTCTTCGTCGACGCGTTCACCTCGCGCGGCGGGTCGCAGTTCCTCAACTCAACGGGTTGCGGCCGCTATCTCGACTACGTCTGCGACGAGGTGGTTCGGTTTGTGGATGCCCGCTACCCCACGCTGGCGGAACGCGATCACCGCGGCGTGTCCGGCAAGTCGTCGGGCGGCTATGGCGCGCTCATCCTCTCCATGCTCCGCCCTGAGCTGTTCGGCGGCCTTGCGTCGCACGCCGGGGATGCTTTGTTCGAGTGCTGCTACCAGCCGGTGTTTCCGGTGGCCGCGCGCCAGCTGCGCGGTGAGTTCGGCGGCTCGTGGGAGCGCTTCGAGCACCGTGCTGCACAGCCCGACTTCGAGTGGCGTCAGTGCGCCGCGCTGTTCGCCGCCTACGGGACGGCTTGCGCGTACAGCCCCGACCGCGACCGACCGGGCCGCCCGCTGATGCCCTTTGACGAGGTTGGGCGCCCGATCGAGGACATCTGGGCGCAGTGGCTCACGTTCGATCCCGTCCGGCTGGCGGAGGCCCATGCCGATTCGCTGCGCGGCATGCGCCGGATCTATCTGGACGCCGGGCGCAGCGACGAGTTCTTCCTCGACCTCGGAGCGCAGGCCCTTTCGGACGAGTTCACACGCCTTGGCGTCGAGCACACGCTCGAGCTGTTCGACGGCAACCACGACGGCGTGGACGCGCGCATGCCGCGTGCCGTGTTTGAGCTTGTAACCGCGCTTCAGTAACTCGCGCGCTCAGAGGAGCTCTACGGAGGCGCCGAGCTCGATACGGCCTGTGGCGACCACCTCGGCGTAGACACCGGCGCACGCTTCGTTCGCGCGGCCGATCGTCTTGAGGACATCTGAGCGGTGCTCGATCCCCGGACGCGCGTGGTTGACCATCACGCAGCGTTCGGTGCGCTCCACCACTCGGAGCTCCACCTCGCCGATCCGGATGTTGCGACCGGTCCAGCCGTCCTCGGCGAAGCCGGGGGCGCCGTCCCACTCGATCACCACGTTGGGGCGCAACCGCTGGCTTGGAAACTCTCCGCCCACGAGCGACTCGAGCTGCTCGAGCGTCCGACTTGTAACGAGGTGAACCGGAGCGGCGTCGTAGTGCGGCACCTCCCGTTCCTCGCCGAACACCCAGCCGGGGCCGGCGAGCTCCTCGGCCACCGCGCCGGCCGCGGGATCGTCCACCGCCATGGATCGCCCATCGGCCAGCTCGATCAGGGGCTTGCCGTTCTCGAGCTGCGCGCGGTGCATCAGCAGGCCGCGCACCTTGCGAAAGCGCCGCGTGGGCTTGCCGCTGGCGAGCTTGCCTTCTGGATCCACGAGCGCCCAGCGCCGGTCGCCGACGATTCCGCGCCTGTCGATCTCGAGCGAGTCCAACCGCTCGCCGCCGAACGACTTGACCGGATAGCGCCACAGCTCGCTGACGGTGCCGAAGTTCATCGCCGTCACTGCCGCGCCGTGCCCGGCAGGGGTCGACGCCGTGCAAGCCGGCCACCGCCGCCGCCTGGCCGCTTCTCCCAGCGGAAGTGGCGCACGGCGTACACGGTTCCAGCCACCCACCACACTGCGAGCACGGCCAGGTGGTGGCCCGAGAAGCCGAGCCCCTTCGTGTGCGGGCTGAAGCACTGCTCGAACCCCTGCGCGAGGTGGCTCAGTGGGAAGAAGTGCGCGAGCTTCTGCAGCCAGTCCGGCGAGCCCTCGAGCGGGTAGAAGACGCCGGAGACGAACAGCAGCGGGAAGAGGGTCAATCCGGCGATCGGCTGCGCGCTCTCGGGACGGTCGACGAAGCAGGACACCGCCAGCGCGACCGACGTGATCGCCGCCGCGCCGAGGAACAACGTGACGATCG
>DATEPK010000324.1:0-5962 GCA_035273245.1 Thermoleophilaceae bacterium | reverse complement strand
CGGCGAGCTGCTCGGCGCGCACATCGTGAGCGTGAAGGCGGCCGACCTGATCCAGGAGCTGGTGATGGCCCGGGACCTCGAGGGCGGCTTCCCCGAGGTGGCGCGCAGCGTGCACGCGCATCCGACCTTCTCCGAGGTCGTGATGGAGGCCGCCCGTGCGGCCGATGGCTGGCTGATCCACGGCTGAGCGCGTGACGTAGCTCACGCTCGCCCGCGAAGGCTGCGGGTAGCCGTGAGGTATGGGACGTGCAGGGGTCATCGGACTGGTTACGGCTGCGGTTCTCGCGCTTGCGGCGCCCGCCTCGGCCGCGAGCCGGCTCGCCTACTCCGCCGGATCGCCGAGCCAGGTGTTCACGGTCGGCGCAAACGGGGGACCCGTGCAGCAGCTCACGCACGATCCCGCGGGCGCGGCGCGCCCGGCCTGGTCGCCTGATGGCCGCTTCGTGGCCTATGACGTCGGTGGCCGCCGCATCGCGGTGGCGGACGCCGGCGGCGGCGGCGAACGCATCCTCCAGCTCAATCAGAGCGGGATCGACCCCACGTGGTCACCCGACGCCTCGCAGATCGCGTTCACCGGAGTGGAGTACGACGAGAACGGCAACCCGGAGACGACGTCGATCTACGTGACGCAGGCCGACGGGTCGAACTACGTGCGCATCGGCAACGGCAGCGAGCCCGACTGGTCGCCGAAGGGCAGCTGGATCGTGTACCGCTCCAACGCCGCGAACTCCGACGGCTGCCCCGGCATATGGCGGATGCGCCCGGACGGCAGCGACAACCGGTCCGTCGCGCCGGGCTATCTGAACAACGATGGCGCCACCTGCTCCGGCGGCGGCGCCGACCCGTCGTTCTCGCCGAGCGGCAAGCGCGTCGCGTTCGTCTCGCCCGATGGAACGACGATCTTCACCACCAGCCTCTACGGCGGCACGCAGCATCGTGTGGTGCGCGACGCCGCACCCAAGAGCTCGCCCGTGTTCTCGCCGAGCGGCCGCTGGATCGTCTACTCGGCGGCCGGCAGCCTGTGGAAGGTGAAGGCGAAGGGCGGCAAGCCCAAGCGCATCGCGTCCGCAGCGGGCCCGCTGGCCTGGTAGCGCACTTAGACGAGGAGGCCCGCCAGGTTCGCCGGAGGGCGTACCGGGTAATTCGTCACACGGGATGGGGAAGTGCGTGCTGCTCATGGCTGCCTTCATGGCGGCGCTGGCGCTCGCCGGCACCGCGGATGCCGGCACGTTTCCGGGGCGCAACGGACGCATCGCCTTCACGGCGAATGTGGGCCCGCGCAGCGAGGTGTTCACGATGCGAGCCAACGGTCACGACCGGCGCCAGCTCACGAATGAGGCCGCCGGCGCAGCGGATCCCAACTGGACCGCGGACGGCAAGCAGCTCGTCTACGCGCGAAGCGACGGCCTCGCGTCGCTCATCGGTGCGGGCGGCGGGCCGCCTGCGATCGTGACGGCCCAGGAGCCGATCTCGGACCCGTCGATCTCGCCCGACGGTAAGCGCCTCGCCTTCACCGTGAACGGCGACGGCCTCTTCGACGGACCGTCGATCTATGTGATGAATCTGGACGGCAGCGGGCTCCAGAGACTCGCCTCAGGCTCCGGTCCGCAGTGGTCGCCGGACGGCAACTGGATCGCCTACGTCTCCGTCCCGGCCGACACGGGCTGCTCGGACGTGCGCCTGATGCAGCCCGACGGCAGCACGAACCACCCGGTGGCGGAGGGCCAGCCGGACGCGGCGGGCATCTGCCACGGCGGCGGCGATGTGCCGTCGTTCTCGCCGGACAGCAAGCGCGTGCTGTTCGTGGCGCACGGGATCAAGACGCCCCACAGCCAGAACGGCACCGACCTCTACACCGTCAGCATCCACGGCGGCACGCGCAAGCGCCTGACGCGTGACGACCTCGTGGAGGGGAGCCCCGTGTTCTCGCCCAGCGGAAAGCTCATCGTGTTCGCGGCAACCGGTGGCCGCGGGCGCCAGAATGGCACCTTCATCATCAGCGCCGCCGGAAAGCACCGGCACCGGATCGCGCCGCCGCTTGCCGGGCTGTCCTGGCAGCCTCTGCCGGCCGGCTAGCGCGCACCGCATTCCGCACCCGCAGCGAATGCCGCCAGGCGAGGTCCTCGTCCTGGTCGCGCATCACGCGGAGGAGGTCTCCTGCGGCCGCGCGAAGCTGCAGCTCGGTGGCTGCGATCTCCGGAGGCCCGTACGAGGGCGGCCGCTCGTCCGCGATGGCCGTCACCGTCTCCCGCACGCGCTCGCGCTCCACGGACGAGGCGCCGCGAGCGAGCGTGGCCGTTGACTCCGACAGCCGGGTGAGCTCATCGGCGAGATAGGCCGGCGGCTCCTCGCCTGAGTCGAGCACGGCGGCGGCGAGGCGAACGAGCGTGAGCGAGGTGTTGGCGAGCAGGCCGACGTGAGCGGCGCGAAGGTCGGCGCGCTCGACGTCGGGCCGGTAGCGGCGGCGCAGTGGGGCGAGGCGCGCGATGTCGCGCGCCGTGACGCGGGCCTGCGTGAGCGCGACCACCCGCTCGTGCACCGACTGCGTGATGGCAAGCGTGGCGTCAGCGTCGCGCGGTCGGCCGCTCTTCAGCGCGTCGGCCGCACCCGCAAGCGCGGACGCGACCTGCCGCAGCGCGGCGCGGATCGAGTTCCCGAGGAGCGGCAGCGGGTGCGGTGGAAAGAGCACCAGGCTGATCAGCAGAGCGCAGCCGCCGCCGATCAACGCGTCGATCAGCCGCTCGCCGGCAATACCGCCGGTGCGCAGCGCGACCACGAGGATCGCGGAGGCGGCCGACTGGTTGACGAACATCGGCACCGGGCTGAGCAGCACGCCGGCGCACATCGCGATCAGCACGGAGACGGCGAGCGGGACCACACCCACGCCTGCGACCGTCACCACCGCCTCCGCCAGCACGATCCCGAGCGTGACGCCGAGCATCATCTGCACCGCGTTTCGCCAGCGGCGACCCACGAACGCGCCCAGCGAGATCGCCGCGGCTATCGGCGCGAAGAACGGCTGTGCATGCCCGAGCAGGTCGTGGGTGACGTACCAGGCGAGGCCCGCGGCGACCGCCGCCTGCACCACCGGCCACCAGGACATGCGCAGGCGGGCGAAAGACGCGCTCACGAGGTCGCCGGTCACACTCCCGTTATGCCCGAGCGCCCGATCTTCTACTTCGATCTCGGCTCGCCGTACTCGTACCTCGCCGCCGAGCGGGTGAACAGCATGCTCCCCGAGGTGCCCGTGTGGCAGCCGGTGCTGCTCGGGGCGATCTTCAGGGCGCGCGGCTACGGGTCGTGGTCGGAGACCGCCGAGCGCGAGGCGGGGATGGCCGAGGTGGAGCGGCGGGCGCGCGAGCGCGGGCTGCCGGAGATCCGCTGGCCGGACCCTTGGCCGGGCAACACGCTCACCGCGATGCGCGCCGCCACGTTCGCGCAGCAGACCGGCCGCACGGTTGCGTTCGCACTCGCGGCATTCCGCCAGGCGTTCGCGGGCGGTCGCGATCTGAGCGACGTTGACAACGTCCTGATCGCCGCCGCCGCGTGTGAGCTTCATCCGCGCGCGGTACTCACCGGCATTGAGATGCGATCGGTGAAGGACAAGCTGCGGGCCGCGACAGACGAGGCGATCGCGCGCGGCGTAATCGGTGTCCCCTCGATCGCGGTCGGCGAGCAGGTCTTCTGGGGGGACGACAGGCTCGAAGAGGCGGCCGGGGCTATTCGCTAACGTCAAGCGAAGATGGCGCGAGAAGCTGCCGTATCGAGCGAGAAGACCACCGGCAACGGCACTGCCGACGGCGCCGGAGCCAAGCACTCGCTTCCGGACAAGGACACCTGCCATGCGGTCCTGGCGAAGATGATGCTGATCCGCCGCTTCGAGGAGCGCGCGGGCGAGATGTACGCGAAGGCGAAGATCGGCGGCTTCCTCCACCTGTGCATCGGCGAGGAGGCCACGATCGTCGGCTCGACGCAGGCGATGCGCGACACCGACTACCTGCTTTCGACCTACCGCGAGCACGGCCAGGCGATCGCGCGCGGCACACCTCCCAATGCCGTGATGGCGGAGCTGTTCGGCCGCGTGGACGGCTGCTCGAACGGGCGCGGCGGCTCGATGCACCTCTTCGACATGGAGCGGCGCTTCCTCGGCGGCTACGGGATCGTCGGCGGCAATCTGCCGCTTGCCACCGGTGTCGCGCTCCAGTGCGACTACAACGGCACCGAGGACGCGGTGGTGTGCATGTTCGGCGATGGCGCCACGAACCAGGGCACGTTCGGCGAGTCGATGAACATGGCCGCACTGTGGAAGCTGCCGGTGGTGTTCATGGTGATCAACAACCAGTTCGGCATGGGCACCGCGCTCGAGCGGCACTCGGCCGTGACCGATCTCTCGAAGAAGGCGGAGGGCTACGGCGTGCCGGGCTCGCGGTGCGATGGCATGGACGTGCTCGACGTGCACTCCGCCACCACCGAGGCGCTGCGCAAGGCGCGCGAGGACCGCCAGCCGCAGCTGCTCGAGGCCGTGACCTACCGCTTCCGCGGCCACTCGATGGCGGACCCCGAGGAGTACCGCACGAAGGACGAGGTCGAGGAGTGGCGCCGGCGCGACCCGATCGCGAGCTTCTCGCGGCGGCTCGTCGAGGACGGCATGTTCTCCGAGGAGGACATCGAGAAGCTCGACAAGGAAGCGATCGCCACCGTGGACGAGTCGGTGGAGTTCGCCGACAACAGCCCGTTCCCCGATCTCGACTCGCTCTACGACAACCTCTACGTGCTCGGCGAGCAGGTGCGCGGCTGGTGGTCGGTGGACGAGCGCTCGCCCGAGCCGCACCGTGGCGAGAGGGAGCGCGAGGCCGGACGCGTGCCTCACGAGCTCGCCGAGGCGGGGGCCGCGTACGCCGGCGTTGGCGAGGCGCAGGAGCGCAAGCGCCGGCAGCGACAGGCCGACGAGGAGCGCGGCGAGGGTGAGGGCGAGGACGCGGCCGAACCGCGCGACGTCGAAGGCGGCGGCGACTAGTGCCCGTAATGCGCTACCGCGAGGCGCTGAACCAGGCGCTTCGCGAGGAGATGGAGGCGGACGAGCGCGTCTTCATCATGGGCGAGGACATCGGCGTCTTCCAGGGCGCGTTCAAAGTCACCCAGGGGCTGCTCGAGCAGTTCGGCGACAAGCGCGTGCGCGACACCCCGATCTCCGAGAACACGATCGTCGGCGTGGGCGTGGGCAGCGCGATGGCCGGGCTGCGCCCGGTGGTCGAGCTGATGACCATCAACTTCTCGCTGCTCGCGCTCGACCAGATCGTGAACCACGCAGCCGCGATCCACTACATGTTCGGCGGCCAGGCAAAGGTGCCGCTGGTGGTGCGTATGCCCCAGGGCGGGGGACATCAGCTTGGTCCCACGCACTCGCATTCGCTCGAGGCGATGTACCTGCACGTGCCCGGTCTGCTCGTGGCCGTGCCATCCACGGCCGCGGACGCCAAGGGACTCCTCAAGGCGGCCATCCAGGACGACAACCCCGTGATCTTCATCGAGCACGAGTACCTCTACGGACAGCGTGGCGAGGTGCCCGAGAACGGCGGGCCGCTGCGCTTCGGCGAGGCGGCCATTCGGCGTGAGGGCAGCGACGTGACGGTGGTCGGCATCTCGCGCATGGCGGTCACCGCCGAGCGCGCGGCGGAGCAGCTCGCGCACGAGCACGAGCTGGAGGCCGAGGTGATCGACCCGCGCACGCTGCGCCCGCTCGACCTCGACACGATCCTCGAGTCTGTGAAGAAGACCAACCGCGCCGTGATCGTCGAGGAGGGCTGGCCGCACGGAGGTGTCGGCGCGAACCTCGCGGCCTTGATTCAGGAGCAGGCCTTCGACTACCTTGACGCGCCTGTGGCCAGGGTGACCGGCGCAGATGTTCCAATGCCCTATTCCAAACCGCTCGAGCAGGCCGCGTTCCCGCATGAGGAGCACG
>DATEPK010000323.1:0-6717 GCA_035273245.1 Thermoleophilaceae bacterium | reverse complement strand
GACCCACGCGCGGGGGGCGAGGCATGGGCCCTGGCACTCGAGGCGACGGGGTCGCTCGCGCGAGCCGAGCGAGCCGAGCTCGCGGCTTCCGCACGCTGGGCGGCGCATGCGATGCAGTCGCGCGAGCTCGCGCTGCGCGCGCTCGACGCGACGCGTCGCGGGCGCCCGGACTCGGTCTGACGGCACCCCCCGAAGGACGGGTTTTGAAGGGCAGAAAGCCGCATTTTGCGGTTTTCTGGCGCGACCCCGGATGACACGCGAGTTTTCACGCTCTATGCACGGATATCCGGACAGAAAGTTCCGCACTTTCCGAGCACAACAGGGAGCAGGATGCTCAGCAGGCGCCACCAAGATGAACGGAAGGCCTCCCGTCGGTTGGCAGTCGCCTTTGTCGTGCTCGCCCTCGTCTGGCTCGCGTCCGTCGTCCCTTCGGCATCCGCAGATGTTCTCGACGGAGCGACCGCACCCGTGCCCAACGCGGACGCGACGGTCGACGGGGCGACAGACGCCGTGACCGCTCCGGAAACATCGACCATTCCTCCGCCGACGGGCGACGCGACCGCGCCGACCTCAACGTTGGACGCGACGACTGATCCGGTCGCGCCGCTCGGCTCGACGACGCCGACGGTCGACACCGGTACGAGCTCCACCGTCGACTCCACGACATCGTCGGTAACTCCGACTGTCGAGTCCACGGGCTCGACCGTTGACTCGGCGACGCCGACGCCGACGACGACGACGACCCCGACCGTCGATCCGCCGCCGACCCCGACGGTCGATCCCCCGCCGGCGTCGACGGGCGACTCGACTCCCGCGCCAACGCCGACGATCACGACACCGACGCCGACGATCACGACGCCAACTCCTCCGGGTTCCACGACGACACCCCCGGCCGACTCGACGACGCCCCCGCCACCGGCACCGGTCCCAGCCGTCACACCGCCCGCAGGGTCCACGACGACCCCGCCGACGGGGTCGGTGGAATCCGGCCACAACAACACACCGCCCGCCGCCGTTGAGCCCGCTCCGACCACGCAGTCTTCGCCGCCGCCACCCACGTATGTCACGCCTGCCGGCGACACGCCGGTGGCGGCGCCCGTGACCGACAACACTTCACACTCCCACACCCCCGCGTCCGATCCGGCGCTCGGCGGCGCTCCCACGCGACCGGCGCGCGACGTGGCCGGCTGGACCTTGGCCCCGGCTGCGACCCTCCCATCGCCCGGGGCCGAGCCGTCGGGTGCACCCGTGCTGCTGACGACGTCGCTGGCTGCGGCCACCGCGCCCGCTTCCTCCGCGGCCGTGTCGAGGTCCACACCTTCACATGCGCCCGCGAGCAACGTTCCGCCCGGATCGCCTCGCGGATTCGTGCCCCAGCAGCTCGGGGCCGCGCCCGCCGGCGCCGCCGGCTCGGGCTCGGGTTCGTCGACGGTCCTCGCCGTGATCTTCGGCTTGCTGATGGCCGCTGCCGTCTGCTTCAGCAAGCTCCTCATCGCGCCGGCCATCTGGCGGTCGGTCGCGCTCGTCTCCCTCACCGAACGACCTGGCTAACCCCCTGCGGTTCTAGCCAGGGCCTGCACCGGGGCCCTCCGTCCGGTGCACGCAGGTCGTTCGAGTTGAAGGAGACGGATAACGATGAAAGCGATAAGGAGAGGTGCGACAGGCGCACTCGTCAGACCGGCAGCAGGACTGCTGGTGGCGGTGGTCGCGCTCGTCGCGTTGTTCGCGGGCTCCGCGACGGCGCAGACGACGTACAGCGCCGCGTCCGCCAAGCCACGGCTGATCCCGTGGACCGGCTGGCACGGCAGGCCGATTCAGAAGCCGCGCGAGAGGGTGGACGCGAAGGCACTCGCGGACGCCTCATATCCCGCCGGCTGGAGCGCGGGCGCGGTGCGCTACGGCACGGGCTACGGTCACCCGTCCACGCGGGTGCGTGAGGTCCAGCGCCGGCTCAAGCGGCTCGGCTACCACACGGGCCCCGTGGACGGCCTGTACGGCCCGCTGACGCGGTCCGCCGTCCAGTGGTTCCAGATCAAGCACGGGTTGAGGCCGACCGGCGTCGTTGCAGCGGCGACGCTCACGGCCCTGCGCGACCCGCACGTGTACACCCATCCGGGCACGGCGACAAGGGCAAAGGCGCCGCGCGCTCCGCGTGCTGTGCAGCAGCCGCAGGTTGCGCCACCGGCGCAGCCTCGTTCGCACCCGGCGAGGGGCGGCTCCCGCGAGCTTCCGCTGTGGATGATTCTCGCCGCCGGCGCACTGCTCGCGGCGGTTCTCGTGGCGGGCGTGCTGACCCTCGTGCGGGCCGCGCGTCGATCCCGGCCCGTCGCGCGCAGCTACGAGCCCGCTTCGCCGCCGGTCGTCGCCGATCGGTCGGTGCTCGGCTACGTGAGCACCGACGACCCGCGCTCGGCCGCGCCGCACGAGGAGGCGATACGCGCGGTTTGCGAGGACCGCGGTTGGGCACTCGCGCGACTGGTGCGGGACGCCCGCACCCAGAGGGGCAAGGCGCTGGGCCGCCCCGGGCTGTCCTACGCCCTCGAGCAGCTCACCGAGGGGAAGGCGTCACGGCTCGTCGTGCACGAGATCGGGCACCTCGCACGCTCGGTCGTCGAGCTGCGGATGGTGCTCGGCTGGTTCATGCGCACAGGCATTGCGCTGACCGCGATCGATGTCGGGCTCGATACGAGCTCGGCGGAGGGAAGGACGGCCGTGCGCGCGCTGATGTCGGTAGCTGGATCCGAGCAGGCGAGGCTCGCGGCGCGGACGCAGCCCGGCCTGGCGGCTGCGCGAGCCCGCCGTCCCGCCGTGGAGGACCGCCCAGAGCTCGCCGAGCGGATTCGCGCCATGCGCTCGGAAGGAATGACGCTCCAGGCGATCGCGGACAGCCTCAACGAAGAGGGCGTGCCGACAGCAAGGGGCGCTGCCCGCTGGCGACCCTCGAGCGTCCAGTCGGTGCTCGGCTACAAGCGGGCGGCCGCCGGGAAGGAGAGCGATTACGCAACGTGACGCGTGCGTAATTACAGCGTTCGCGCTTTTTCCCGCAACTTGCGTTGTCTCAGGTGGGATCCGGGCATGGATACCCCAACTGGGGCAGGAAGACCCGGGAGGACGACATGAAAGTCGACAGGACTCAGCAAGCTCACACCGGTCAGGAACGTGCCACGGCACACGTGTCACGCCGCCCGGGGAGCACCGCAGGACTCGTCGCCGAGGTGTACGAGGAATTCCCCTACGGCATCATGCTGGTGGACCCCGCCGGACGGCTGATCACGGCCAATCGCCGGGCCAGACAGATACTCGAGCGAGGCGGCCCGGGAGGGGGGCTTTCGGAGACATGCTGCGCGGTGTTCGGCTGCCGCCGGCCGGGAGGCCCGCTCGCCCGCTGCTGCATCACGGAGGTGGCGCTTCAGACGGCCAAGCGGCTGCCGGAGCTTCGTGTCGACGTGCCGGCGGCGCCCAGCGGCGCTCTGTGGGTGACCGCGGCTCCGCTCGATGACGCCGGCTCAGCCGTGGTGTTCCAGTTGCGGCCGGGCAGCCCTCAGGACCGGCGGACGCGCATGCGCCCACACTGGCTGGACGGGCCGCAGCTTCGCGTCTACGCGCTCGGCAGCCTGCGCGTGGAGAGCCGCGAGGGGCCGCTCACGGGGGACTGGCTCGAGCAGCGGCCGGGCCAGCTGCTGCGCTTCCTCGTTGCGGAGCGCCAGCGCGTCGTGCCGACTGAGGTGATCGCATCGGCGGTGTGGGGGCAGACGGGACGAAGCGCCCCTAACACCGTCCGCCACTTCGTCCACGCGCTCCGCGAGCGGCTCGAGCCGGACCGCCCGAACGGCGGTTCCTCGTTCGTGGTTTCGCGGCGCGGCGGCTACACGCTCAACGGCGAGCGGGTGTGGATCGACGTCGACGACTTCGAGCAGGAGGTCCGTCGCGGCAGGGTGGCACTCGCGGCCATGGAGAGAGCAAAGGCGATCGAGCGCTTCGAGCGCGCGATCGAGCTCTACCGGGACGACTTCGTCGCGGACGAGCCGTACGCGGAGTGGGCATTCGTCGAGCGTGAGCGGCTGCGCAGCATCGCGGGCGACACGCTTCGCTCGCTGTCAGAGCTCTACGAGCACGAGCCTTCCAAGTCGGCGGCCTACCTCGAGCGACTCGGCGGCATGGAGCCGTTCGACAACGACGTGCACCGCGACCTCATTGCCGCCCTGCTTCGGCTCGGGCGACGCAGCCGCGCCGCGCGTCACTACCACGCGTTCAGGCGGCGGCTGATGGGCGCGTTCGGCGATGCACCCGACTTCGACCTCGCGGAGCTGATGCCCAACCCATGAGAAATCTGCCAAAGAGAGCCGCAGGGGCCGCAAAGGGAGCGCTCCGCTCCGCGCTGGAATGGGAGTACCGCCGGCGCTTCCGAGCGGACGTGGACGGCTACGTGTACCTCGACGAGCTCGGCCTCGAGGAGGAGGGGCGCGTGTGGCACGCGGCGTCGGAATGGCTGCCTACGCTGATCGCGCTCCGGCGGCTGCGGCTTGGGCCGGACGACGTGGTGGCGGACCTCGGCTGCGGCAAGGGAGCGGCGCTGCTCCTGGCGGCCACCCAGCCCGTGCGGCGGGTCGTGGGAGTGGAGCTGGCCGACGAGCTCGCAGAGGCCGCGCGGCACAACCTGCGGTTGAACACGTCACGCGTTCGGGCGCGCCAGGTCGAGGTGGTGACCGCAGACGTGCTCGACTGGCAGGTGCCGGATGACCTCACCGTTGTGTACCTCTACTCGCCGTTCGTCGGTTCGCTTTTCACGCAGGTCGTGCAGCGGCTGATCGACGCGCACGACCGGGCCCCCAGGCCACTTCGCCTCGTCTACAACTTTCCGTTCGAGCACAACCGGCTGCTCGCTACGGGCCGTGCAGCCGTCGTCGACGTCTGCCCCGCCAGGTGGCCGCGCACGCCCCGCTGGTGGCTGCGCGAGGAGGTGGTGGTGACGTACGGAATCGGCGACGGTCCATTTCCGGCGCCCCGCGGCCTCCGCGCTCCGCGCGAGGCGTGGCTGCACTGGAGCGCGCCGAACGACGTCGAGTTGCGACTCGTGAGGCCAGGCCGGCCCGTGCTCTCATCCAAAACGGGTACGGCCTAACACCTCCCAAACCCGCGGCGTAAGCAGCATCTAACCGGCCGACGGGAGCATTCCCGGAAGAGATGGGGCCACTGTTCAATGCCACGCGGCTCCCGACGGGCGCGGGGGAGCGGTCGCGGGCCCACGCCGCGCTCGGCCGCATAGCGCTGGGTGACCACCAGGCGGTGGCGGAGCTGTACGCCCGCTACTCGCACGGCATCTACACATACATCTGCAGCATCGTCGCGGACAGGTACGAGGCCGAGGACGTCACGCAGCACGTGTTCCTCAAGCTGATGACCGCGGCCGGACAGCCGAACCCCGTTCACACCGACTTTTCGGGATGGCTGCTGCGCGTGGCCCGCAACGCCGCGCTCGACAGCCTCCGCCGCAAGCGGCGCACGCTGCTCCTCGACCCCCAGGAATGGGCGCCGGCGGCCGTGGCTCCCGACCAGGAGCTGCGGCGCTCGCTCGAAGAGGCGGTGGGCGGGCTGAGCCAGGGGCAGCGGGACGTGCTGCTCCTGTGCGACCTGCTTGGCCTGAGCCCGCACGAGGCCGCGCAGCAATTGGGGAAGAGCGAGGGCGCGGTCCAAATGCTCCATCACCGCGCGCGCCGCGCGGTGTGTGCACGGCTCGCGTCGTCTGGACGTGCTCCGTCCACGCGCAGCCGGCGGGCCGAGGGGGCCTGAGGTGCGCACGCGCCGGCTGCTAACCGTGCTGACCTACCACCGCGTGGAGAGGCGCGGCGTACGGCCGGAGCTCGACCCCGCGCTTGTCAGCGCCGAGCCGGAGGAGTTCGAGCGTCACGTCGGCTGGCTCGCTCGCCGGACGAATCCGATCTCGCTCGTCGAGCTGGTCGACGTGAAGCGCGGCCTGGCATGCCTTCCGGCGCGTGCCGTGCTCGTGACCTTCGACGACGCGTACCGTGACTTCGCCGTCCACGCCTGGCCCATCCTGCGCCGCCACGCCGTGCCCGTCGCGCTGTTCGTTCCCACCGGGTATCCCGCGCACGACCTGCGCTGCTTCTGGTGGGACCGGCTGCACGCGGCGCTCTGGCGCACGCCGCGGCTCGACCCGATCGACACGCCGGCTGGGCGCCTGTCGCTCGCGACGGACGACGACCGCCGGCGGGCACACCGCGCGCTCGCGCGCTGGGTCGCGGACGCGCCTCACGACGATGCCATGGCGAGCGTGGAGCTGATCTGCACATCGCTCGGCGAGCCGGAGACCGCATCTCCACTGCTCGACTGGGACGAACTGCGCGCGCTCGCGCGGGAGGGCGTGACCCTTGCGCCCCATACGAGGACGCATCCGCGCCTCGACCGCGTGTCGCTCTCACGCGCGCGCGATGAGATCGCCGGCTCGCGCGACGACCTCGCGCGCGAGATCCCGGGAGCCGTGCCGCCCGCCATCGCGTTGCCCGGCGGCGGACATCAGGCCGGTCTCGGCCGCATCCTGACGGAGGAGGGATTCGAGCTCGCGTTCACCACACGCAGAGGCCCCAACCTCCTGCCCCGTGCCGACTGGCTGCGCCTGCGCCGCAGCAACGTCGGCCGGCGGACCACGCTGCCGGTTCTCAAGGCGCAGCTCGCGCCATGGGCGCTGCCGGCGGTGAG
>DATEPK010000322.1:0-6857 GCA_035273245.1 Thermoleophilaceae bacterium | reverse complement strand
CGCGGGACGGCTGGGTGCCATCGTTCGGCGGCGTAGCCGGCGCCACATGGGGGACACTGTAGGGAAGGTGGAGAGCGGCCTTGCAATCGTCGTGATCGTGGTCTCGATCCTCGGCATCATCGGCGCGATCGTGGCCGCGATTGGCAGCGGGAAGCTGTACGAGCAGGTCGGCAAGGGCGGCCTCTCGTTCGACCGCGAGGCGCCGAGCGGTCCCGCCCCCGGCTCGGCGGCGGCGCGCGCGGAGGCGGAGGCGGAGATCCGCCAGCTCGTGGAGGCGAAGTCGGCGCGGCGCGAGGCGCGCGGCGAGCCGCCGCTCGACGTCGACGCGGAGGTGGCCGCGCTCACCCGCCCGCAGGGCCATGACGAGGCTCTGCGCGACGAGGTGCGCCAGCTCGTGATCGCCCGCAACGAGCGCCGGGTCCGGCGCGGGGAACAGCCCCTCGACGTCGAGTCAGAGGTGGAACGGCAGCTCCGTGACATCGGCGCGTGACCCGAGCGCCCAATCGGGTATAGATACGCGCATGCCACGCGGCCGACGCTACGAGCTCGACGAGCTGATCATCCGTCCGGGGACCTATTTCAACCCCCAGACCGAGGTGATGATCGTGGTCGACGACTCTCCTTCGATGGACGCCGAGATCTTCAACATGGAGGAGTTCGAGGGGGCCGATTGGGTGCTCATCTCGGACGACCTGCCGGTGGACGAGAGCGCGCGCGACGAGATGCTCGAGGAGTTCCAGTCGACCTACCACGGCGGTGACGGCCGCGCCGTCCGGGGCGACGACGACGAGGACGATGACCTCGACGACGCCGACGAGGACGAAGAGGAGCTCACCCCCGAGCTCGGCCTCGACGACGACGAGTAGCGCTTCCTGACTACGCGGCGTAGCGCTGGGTGGTGACCCAGCGTGACCGCCCCTGCGGGTCGAGCACGTAGGCGCCGTTGCCGCGCCGCGGGCCGAAGCTGATCACGATCGCGCCGTCGCCCGTGGGCATGATCTCGGGCTTTGCGCCCGGATGTGACTCGATCAGCGCGGCGAGCCGCTCCGCCTGCGACTCGGTCCATGCTCCATCCGAGCCCACCTGCTCGGTGAGGTGCCTACCGGCCTCCACGGCGGCATGCTCGCCCGCTGCCTCCTCGCTCGCCACGTCGATCAGGTGGCGCAGCACACGGGCGCGGTCGGTGAGCACGTGGGCGACGGCGCCGTAGGCCGAGCCGGAGAGCTCGGCGTAGCGCTCGATCATGCGATGCAGCGGGCCCTTCTCCTCGGACACGAGGTCCGGCCGGCGGCGCGCGACCTCGGCGTTCCAGTAGCGCTCGTGAGCGGAGATGGACGGAAGGGTGGTCATCGCTGCGCATCCTCGCCGCTGCGGCGGCGCGCGACGATACGGAGGTCCGGCTAAGGCCGGTGCGGCTAGCACGAGAGGCGACGGGGCCGCCTCGTAGGCTTCAGGCCGAGTGAGGCCCGTCTACATATTCGGCTTGTTCATCCCCGCGGCGATCGTCCTAGATCTCGCGAACGCGCCCGACACGTTGATCTTCTTCACTGCCGCGCTCGGCGTCATCCCCACCGCAGCGCTGATGGGACGGGCCACCGAGGAGCTGGCCGCCCAGTCGGGACCCGGCATCGGCGGACTGCTCAACGTCACGTTCGGGAACGCTCCCGAGCTGATCATCGCGCTGTTCGCGCTCGGCAAGGGGCTCCAGGAGGTGGTGAAGGCGTCGATCGTCGGCTCGATCATCTCCAACTGCCTGCTCGTGCTCGGCGCGGCGATGTTCTTCGGCGGCTGGAAGCGCGACAGGCAGACGTTCAACCGCACCATGGCCCATTCGCAGGCGGCAATGCTCCTGCTGGCGCTCGTCGCGATGGTCATGCCGGCTCTGTTCGAGCTGATACGCGGACACGGGCTGCCCGGAGTGGGCGATACGCGCGTGAACTACGGCGGGAAGGTCGAGACGATCTCGGCGATCGTCTCCGGCATCCTGCTGCTGAGCTACTGCGCCGGGTTGTTCTTCTCCCTGCGCACGCACCGTGAGCTCTTCAACCCGTACATCGAAGAGGACGAGAAAGAGGAGGCGGCGTGGTCGGTCCGGCGCTCGGTGATCGTGCTCGCGCTTGCCGGAATCGGCGTGGCGGTGATGAGCGAGCTGCTCGTGGGGTCGATTGAGCACGCGGCTAAGAGCGTTGGCCTCTCGCAGTTCTTCATCGGTGTGGTGATCGTCGCGATCGTGGGCAACGCGGCCGAGCACTGGGTGGCGGTGGTGGTCGCCCTGAAGGACAAGATGGATCTCGCCGTGAACATCGCCGTGGGCTCGAGCGCGCAGGTGGCGCTGTTCGTCACCCCAATCCTCGTGCTCGTGTCGTTCGCGCTCGGCCCGCACCCGATGGCACTCGTGTTCAACGGCTACGAGCTCGCGGCGATGCTGCTCGCGGTGGTGATCGCCAACTTCACGACCCAGGAGGGCGAGTCGAACTGGTTCGAGGGGCTCCAGCTGCTCGGGGTGTACGTGGTGCTGGGCGTGGTATTCGCCTTCGCGTGAGGCGGCTCGTCCTCCTCACCGCGCTCGCCGCATTGGTTCTGGCGGCGGACGCGAGCGCGCTGCCCGCACCAGTCGAGCTCAGCCACGGCTGGGAGTTCAGGCTCGACCCGCACGCGCGCGGCGGCCTCGACAAGTGGCGTACCGGCGGTCCGCGCGGCGGCTGGCGTCCTGTGGAGGTGCCGGGCGTGTTCGACGCTCGCCTGCTCGCCTCCACGTTCCACGGAACGATCGGCTGGTACCGGCTGCGCTTCCGTGCGCCGGCCACGCCGCGCGGGTTCGGCTGGGCGCTCGCGTTCGGCGCCGTTCGCCGCACCGCCAACGTGTGGCTGAACGGGCGGCGGATCGGCGGCCACCAGGACCCGTACGCCCCGTTCACCCTCCCGGCTCTCGGGCTGCGGCCGCGGAAGGTGAACGAGCTGGTGGTGCGTGTGGTGAACCGCAAGCACGCTCTGCCGCGCGAGGGCTGGTGGAACTGGGGCGGCATCACCCGCCCAGTCCGGCTCATCCCGCAGGGGCCGGTGGTGCTCGATGACCTTGCGGTGATGCCGTCGCTCAGCTGCCCGGCGCCCGGATCGTGCACCACGCCGCTCGTGAAGGTGCGCGGCACGCTCGTCGGACGGACGGCCACGCGCGCGCCGGTGAGCGTGCGGGTGACGATGCGCTCGCCGAGCGGAGCGGTGACCAGCCACACGTTCACGACGCGCGGCCCGGGCCGCGGGCGCTCGCTGGGCGTGTCCTTCGACTTCCCGCTGGCGGGGACGCCCGACCTGTGGTCGCCGGGCCATCCGGCGCTGTACTCGACCCGCGTGGAGACGAGCTCGGGCGGCCACCTCGCCCAGGAGGACAGCTTCCACACGGGCGTGCGCGCCGTGGAGGTGCGCGGCGGCCTGCTGTACCTCAACGGCCGGCGGGTGCAGCTGCGCGGCGCCTCGATCGAGGAGGACGTGCCCGGGCGCGGCCCGGCGCTGCGGCCGTCGGACATCGCGCAGATCGTGGGTGAGCTGAAGGCGGTGGGCGCGAACGTCACGCGCGCGCAGTACGGCCTGAGCGACGAGCTGATGAGCGCGCTCGACCGCGCAGGGATCCTGCTGTGGAACCAGGCTCCGGTGTACCACCGCGACATCGAGCTGCGTCACGCGGACGGGCGCGCCGCCGCGATGGCACAGGTGCGCCACAACGTCCTCGCCGCGCGCAACCACGCGTGCCTGCTTGCGAACTCCGTGGACAACGAGCCGGTGGCGGTGCCGGACCACCGGCCGGGCACCCGCCAGTTCCTCTTCCGCGCAGGGAAGATCGCCAAGCGGCTCGATCCGATCACGCCAACCGCCGTGGACATCGCGGTGAAGACGAACATCCCGTTCCAGCGCACCTTCACCTGGTTCGACCTGCTCGGGCTGAACTCGTATTTCGGCTGGTACACGGGGCGAACGGCGAACTCGATCGCCAACTTCGGCGACTGGGAGCCGACGCTCCAGGCGATCCGCCACAGCTACCCGAGCCAGGGCCTCGTCGTCACCGAGTTCGGCGCGGAAGCGTCGTTTCACGGGCCGGCCTACCAGAAGGGCACCTACGAGTTCCAGTCGGACTACCTGACGAAGTCGCTCGACATCGTCGACCGCACCCCCTTCCTCGGCGGCGCCATCTACTGGACGCTGCGCGAGTTCGCGGTGAAGCCGCACTGGGACGGCGGCGCGAGCCTGCCGATCGCCATGCGCAACTCACTGCACCACAAGGGGCTCCTCAGCTACGACGGCACGCCGAAGCCTGCCTGGTTCGTGGCCGAGCAGCGCTTCAAGTCGACGCCGCTGTATGTGCCTCAGCCGTAGCTACTTCAGGATGCTCGCGCACTTCGAGAGGGCGGAGGCGTTGTTGCTGCCCGCCTTCTGGAGGCACTTGGCGTAGTCCTGGAACTGCTTCGCCGTGGGCGAGCTCGAGCTGCCCGTGGTGCCCGAGCTGGGAGGCGCCGAGCTGCTGCCGCCCGACCCGCCGCTGGTCGCGCCGAGCGAACCGCCGAGCGCGTTGAGCTGCCCCGCCAGGTCGGCGATCGGCTTGGCGTTCGCGGGCGCGGTGATGTGCTTCGCCTGCCCCACGTTCGCGAGGTCGATCGAGAGCTGGAGGGTGCCTCCCGTCGCGCCGTTCACCTTCGACTGCTGGTCCTTCGGCACCGAGATGTTGAGCGACGTGGCGATGCGGCGCACCGTGTTGTCGCTCTTCGCCACGTACACGTCGATGTGCGGGTTCTTCACCACCTGCTCGATCTCGGACTTCTGCTGCTCGCTGAGCTGTGGGGGCTTCGACGCGCCGTTCAGGCTGCTCGTGGGCGCCTTCTGCACCAGCGAGTTGAGGTCGTCGAGCACCTTGCTCACATCGAGATCGGCCGAGATGTGGGTGACCGGCGTGCCGTCGACGGTCGAGTCCCCGGCGTTCTTCGCGCCGCTCAGCCAGGTGGACGGATGGATGCCGAGCTCGGAGAGGCTCGTGGTCTTCTGCTTGTTCTGCGCCTTCTGCTGCGCAAGCTGCTGGTTGAGCCTCGCCACCGTCTGCTTGCCGACGTCATAGGCCTGGCCGCGCACCTTCACGAAGAAATCGTCACCCGTGGAAGTGAGGCCGAACGGCACGCTCTGCCCGCCGCCGACGATGCTCGCGCTGAGGTCCATGCTCGGCAGCTTGCCCGGCCCGTTGTTCACATACGGCCCGGAGAACTTGAACGAGATCGGCTCCGACAGGGACTGCACGCCGTTCACCTGCACCTGCAGGTTGAAGTTCACGTCCGCGCTCTTGATCGGCTGATGGAAGGCCGTGTTCAGGAGCTGCGTGGCGCTCTTGTCGTTGCTGCCGCTGCCGCCGCCGCAGGCGGATACGAAGACGGCGAGCGCGAAGGCCAGGCCAAGTACAAGTGGAAGGGCGAGGGCACGGCGCGATGGCAAGGTGGTTCTGCTCCCTTGTCGAATGCGAATGAAGGGTCGAGAGTACTCGCAGTCTCGTCGAAACTTCTGCATATCTGGGCCGTTGAGGGAGCAGTGAACGTACGCTTAACGCTGGCCGCTGCGGCCGCTTTGCTCGCATTCGCGGCGCCCGCATCCGCGAGCGAAGTGCTGCACGTGCACGGGAACCGCGTGGTTGCGGAGAACGACCCGGCGCTGCCCGGCGCCTCGGCCGAGCTGCCGTTCACGCCGCCCTCGAGCTGCACCCGCCCGGCCCGCGCGCCGGTGGGGCGCCCGGCCGCGCTGGCGTCGAGCGTGCCCGCGGTGCTGCGCTCGGATCGCGCGAAGCACGCCCTGTCCGCCAAGGAGTACTCGGACTACAAGGGCATCTACGACAGGGCCGTGTCCACCGCGCGCCGCCTGAGCGGCACTCGCAGGACGAACCTTCAGGACGTGATCTACGCGCTCGACCGGATCGCGCGCGAGGGCTCGTTAACCGTCTCGCGCATGCACGCGCTGTTCTTCCAGCTCGACCACAACACCCAGTTCTGGCCGTCCAAGCCTCTTCCCCGGATCCCGCCGCCCACGCCGAGCCCGTGCCGCTACTTCGCGAAGAAGGGCGGCTTCGTGACGCCGGTGCGCTACGTGTTCGACGACAGCCCGCTGATCTTCGAGTACTACCCGGGCAACGGGCTGCAGCTCCAGGCGCTCGCCAACTGGGGCAAGGTGAACGCGCTCGCCGGCGCGTGCCTGGGCGTGTACGGCCCGAACGTGCCCTGCCAGCCGGACCAGCTCAAGCAGTACGTGGACGCGATGGTGGCGATCCGGTCGAACCGCGGCGGCTTCGCCACGTGGGAGTACTGGTTCCCCTTCGGCGGCGGCAGCCCGCCGTGGACGAGCGGGCTCACGCAGGGCACGGCGATCACCGCGCTCGTGCGCAGCGCGCAGGTCTTGAAGGACCCGAGCTACCTGAAGATCGCCGAGTCCGCGGTGAAGGCCTTCACCACTCGGGCACCGGTCGGCGTGATGACGCACGCGTTCGGCGGCAGCTGGTACGCGGAGTACTCGTTCGCGCCCGGCACCTACATCCTCAACGGCTTCCTCCAGGCGCTCAACGGCATCTGGGACCTGTACACGGCCACGAAGTCGAAGCACGTGCGCGCGATCTTCACGCGCGGGTCGCGCGCCGCCAAGCACGCGCTCCACCACTACGACACGGGCGCGTGGTCGCTCTACACGCTCGGCGGACAGGAGGACGACCTCAACTATCACCGCCTGGTGCGCGACTTCCTCAAGGGTCTCTGCCAGCGGACGAACGACCGCGTGTACTGCACCTACTCCACCCGCTTCACGAACTACCTGCACCAGCACGAGAAGCTCAGATACGTCGG
>DATEPK010000321.1:0-4858 GCA_035273245.1 Thermoleophilaceae bacterium | reverse complement strand
GCGCTCGGCTCGCACCTGATCGGGCTCTCGCTCGCGGGGCCGAATCCCAAGGGAGGCTCGCGCTTCTTCGGCATCGGCAACGAGCTCGAGATCATCCTCGCGGTGACCCTGCTGGTGGGCACAGGCGCCGCGCTCACCCTCATGCCCGAGCGGTCGGCGCCGCGTACGTTCGGCATCGCCGCGCTCGTGGGGGCCGTGATCATCGGGGCCGGGCGGCTTGGGGCAGACGTGGGCGGCGTGATCACGGTTGGCGCCGGGGGCGCCGCCGCCGTGGTGGTTTCGCTCCCGCGCGGTCCGACGCCGCGGTCGATCGCGCTCGCCGTGTTGGTGCCGGTGCTCGCCGTGGGTGCGCTCGTGCTGCTCGACTTCGCGGTCGGCGGCGGCGCTCATCTCACGCACACGCTGTCGAACTCGAGCGGCCCGGGCGACCTGGGCAAGGTCGTGCTGCGGCGCTGGCGCCTCTCCACCGCCGGGCTCACCCATCCCGGCACGCTCGTGGCGGTGGCGGTGTTCATAGCGGTGCTTGTGGCGGGCGTGGTGAAGCGGCGCGAGCTGCTCTCGCCCGTATCCGGTCAGCGCGAGCGGCCGCTGCGCGCGGCGGTGATCGGCTCGTTCTTCGCGGTCGTCATCGGGGCGCTGGCCAACGATTCCGGGCCGATGATCGTGATGATCGGCACAGTCTCACTTGTACTCCTTGTGGGGTATGTGAGATCAGACAACTTTCAGGACGGGCGGCCGGTAGCTGGGCTACCATCACATGGGTGCGCGTAGGACTCGTTTCCCCCTATTCCTACACCTACCCCGGCGGGGTCGGACGGCATGTCGAGGCGCTTGCCGCCGAGCTCACTCGGAAGGGTCATGACGTAAAGCTGCTCGCGCCGTTTGACCCTGACGATCGCTTCGCGCGCATCACCCACAAGGGCGCTCGCCCGGAGCAGCGCGAGATGCCCGACAACCTGATTTCGCTCGGTCGCACCGCCGGCTTGCCGATGAACGGCGCCGTGTCGAACCTGGCCGTGTACGGCCAGGGCGTGGCCACGCTCAGCCGCGCGCTGCGTCAGGAGCGCTTCGACGTTGTGCACGTGCACGAGCCGAACGCGCCGCTTGCGAGCTGGATGGCCACCGAGTGGTCGCGCTCGCCGCTCGTCGGCACGTTTCACGCGTACTCCACGAGCCGGATAGCGAACGGCATCGCGGTGGGGCTTGGCGCCCGCCGCCTCTACAACCGGCTCAGCGTCCGGATCGCCGTGTCGGAGGCCGCGCGCTGGACCGCGCGGCGCTTCTACGGCGGCGAGTACCGGATCATTCCCAACGGTGTCGACCTCAGCGCCGCCGATCCGCGGCCGAAGGTGCGGGGCGACGAGCTCAAGCTTCTCTTCCTCGGACGGGCCGAGGAGCGCAAGGGCCTGCCCGTGCTGCTGCGCGCGTTCGAGGCGCTGCGCGGCGCCGATGTGCCGGCGCGGCTGATCGTCGCCGGGGCCACGCACGAGGAGGTCGAGCCGTTCCTGCTCGACACCGAGGGGATCGAGATCGCCGGCCGCGTGAGCGAGGAGCGCAAGTGGCAGCTCCTTCACGAGGCGGACGTGCTGTGCGCGCCGTCGCTTGGCGGCGAGAGCTTCGGCATGGTTCTCACCGAGGCGTTCGCGTCCCGTACGCCGGTCGTGGCGTCGGACATCGCGGGCTATCGCGATGTGGTCCGCAACGGCGTGGACGGCGTCCTCGTGCAGGTCGCGGACCCGGTGCAACTGGGCGAGGCCCTGCACGACCTCGGCGTTGACCGCGAGCGGCTCGAGGCGATGTCCAGCGCCGCTCTCGAGCGGGCGGAGAGGTTCGCCTGGCCGCAGGTGGCGGCCGAGGTTGAGCGTTCCTACGAGGACGCGGTGGCGATGCCGCAGCCCGCTTCGGCCGTGAGGTCATTCGCCACGCGTTACGGCTTTGCGCCGACGCCGCCCGGCCGCCGTCATCCGGCGCGCAGGCTCCCCTCGATCGAGCCGGTGTTGCCGGGCCAGGGCCGCCGCCGCGTCACGCGTGTGGCGCGCAAGGTGGCCGGCGTAGCCGCCATCGCGGGCGCCGCGGGTCTCGGCTGGCTTGCCCTTCAGCGCATCGGAATCGAGTCGATCGGCCACGCCTTGCTGGCCGCCACGCCCACCTGGGTGCTCCTCGCACTTGGGCTCATGTGCGCGTCGATGTTCCTGCGCGCCGAGTCCTGGCACGCGGTGCTTCGCTCCGCATTGCCCGGCGTTCGCATCCGCCGCCGTGACACCACACGCGGTGTGATGATCGGCGTGCTCATGTCCGCCACGCTGCCCGCGCGCCTCGGCGAGCCTTCGCGCGCGCTGATCGTTTCCCGCCGGCTTGGACGGGTGCGCGAACGCCTGCCGATCGTGCTCGGCACGGTCGTCTCCCAGACCCTTCTCAACCTGATCGCCCTGGTGGTGCTCGGGGCGATCATGTTCTCCACCGCCACCGTCTTCCAGGGGCACGAGAAGGCGCTGATAATCGTGGCGGCCGCGCCGGCATCGATGCTGGCGCTGGTGCTGCTCCTGCCGTCGCTCCTTCGCCGCGGCAACCCCTCGCGCTTCGTGCGGCTGCGGCGCGCGATGGCGGCCGTTCGCGGTGCGATGGAGCAGGTGCGCGCCGGGCTTCAGGTCTTCCGTCACCCCAAGCTCGGGTCCTGGGCGGCTTTCAACCAGCTCGCCGCGTGGGCCCTCCAGGCCACCGCCTGCTACGTGCTGCTGATCGCGCTGGGGCTCGACCACACGGCCAGCTTCGGCGCCGCCGCTGCGGTGCTGTTCGCTGTGAACGTCACCGCGGTGCTGCCGGCCACGCCGTCCAACCTCGGCGTGTTCCAGGCGGCATGCGTGGCGGTGCTCTCCGCCTACCACGTCAGCCATGCCGACGCTCTGGCCTACGGCATCATCCTGCAGGCGGTGGAGATCGCCACCGCGGTCACTCTCGGCATGCCCGCGCTGCTGCGAGAGGGCACGTCCTGGAAGGACATGCGGCTGCGCGCGCTGCACACGGCGCCCGTCGAGCTGCAGGTCGGCCGCCGCAAGAGCGCCGCGGGCGCGGACGCGAGCTAGCTCTAGCCGGCGCGTTCCGCCGCGGGCTCGGCCTCGTCGGCCGTGGCTGACTCGGCGCCCGCCCGGTCCGGCGGGATGCGTCCGCTCCGCATCCCGAAGTAGCTCGCCTGCGGGTGGTGCGCCACGATGGCGATGGTGGACTGCTCGGGGTCGACCGCGAAGCCGTGCGACAGCTTGAGGCCGATCGATTCGGCGCCGAGCAGCTTGAAAACCGGCCCGTGCTGCTCCTGCTCCGGGCAGGCCGGGTAGCCCCACGAATAGCGGCGCCCCTGGTCGGACCCTATCCCGAGCTCGGTGCGCACACGCTGGTGCATCCACTCGGCGATTCCCTCGGCCGACTGCACGCCGAGGCCGTGGACGAAGAGCTGCTCGGCGAACTCGCCCTCTGCCTCGAGGCGCTCGCACAGCTTGGTGACCTCGGGGCCGGCCGTGACCGCCTGGAGCACGCACACATCGCGCTCGCCTGACTCGAGCGGCCGCCAGTAGTCCGCGAGGCAGAGGCGGTCGTGCGCGGGCTGGCGCGGGAACTCGAGCCGTTCGATCTCCTTCGACGGGTCGGCAGGATCGAAGAACACGAGCTCGTCGCCGTCGGTGTTCACCGGGAAGTAGCCGTACAGCGCGCGCGGGTGGAGATAGTCCTGCTCGCGCCACATGCGCTCGAGTCGCGGCTGGAAGTCCTCTGCCAGGAGGCGCTCCCACTCCTCGCCCTTCACGCCCTTGCCGCCCCAGTGCAGCTTGAACAGCACGTGCGTGTCGAGCAGCGGGAACACCTCGTCGAGATCGACGGGCACCTCGCGCACGCCCCAGAACGGCGGCTGGGGAACAGGCACGTCAGTGCGTACGGCTGATCGCGACGGCGCGTCGGGCGCCGGTCCCTCTTCCACCTTCTGCGGCTTCTCGCGCAGCTCCTTCGCCTCGCGGCGGATGCGCTCGAGCAGCGCTTCGCGCGCCTCGTCGTCGATCAGGTTGTCGATCACGGACAGGCCCTGGAAGGCGTCCTTGCAGTAGAAGACGCCGGGGTCGTAGATCTCGTCGGAGTCGAGGCCGCCGGGGTAGAGAATGCGGCGGCCAAAGTCGCGGTTGATCGCCGCGCCGCCCACGAGAACCGGGTACTTGAGCCCGCGCTCGTGCAGCTCGCTGACGCAGATCGGCATCTGCTTGGAGGTGGACACGAGCAACGCCGAGAGACCGATCGCGGTGGCGTTGTGCTCCTGCGCGGCGTCGATGATCTGGGACACCGGCACCTGCTTGCCGAGATCCACCACGGTGTAGCCGTTGTTCGTGAGGATCGTGTTCACGAGCGACTTGCCGATGTCGTGCACGTCGCCGAACACGGTGGCGAGGACGACCGTGCCCTTGGTGTAGCCCTCGATCTTGTCGAGGTACTTCTCGAGCTGGGCCACGGCCCGCTTCATCACCTCGGCGGACTGGAGCACGAACGGCAGGATCAGCTCGCCGGCGCCGAACTTGTCGCCCACCTCCTTCATCGCGGGGAGGAGCACCTCGTTCAGCGTGGGAACCGCGCCGATCTTGTCCACGGAGGCGTCGATCTGCGCCTCCACACCGTCCTTCTTGCGGCGCAGGATGTGCCAGTGGAGCGCCTCCTCGGGCTCCATGTCGGCCGTCGGATCGGCGGCGTCGGCCGCGTCGGCCGGGCCCTTGGCCTCGAAGTGGGCGATGAAGCGCTCGAGTGCGTCCTCGCGGCGGTTGAACACGAGGTCGTCGGCGAGCTCGCGCTCGTTGTCCGGGATCTCCGGGTAGGGGGTGACGTCCTG
>DATEPK010000320.1:0-2046 GCA_035273245.1 Thermoleophilaceae bacterium | reverse complement strand
TCGCGGTGGAATCACTCCGCCGTGACCCGAGCAGGCACCAGTGCGCTGACCCTCAGCGAGGAGATCCGCCAGCGCTTCGACGAGTTCTCGCGTTCGCAGAAGGACGTCGGCCAGTACATCGTGGACCACCTCGACGAGGCGGCGTTCCAGACCGCGGAGGAGCTGGCGCGCCGCGCATCCACCTCGAGCTCGACAGTGGTGCGCTTCGCCCAGGCGCTCGGGTTTGAGGGCTTCCCCGAGCTCCAGGCCGCGGCGCGTGATGAGTACCGCCGCGGGCGGGAGTCGTCCAACGGTGGCGCGCCCGAGCTGACCACGCAGCCGCTCTTCCCGATCGACCAGACCGACTTCGAAGCGTCGCTGGCCGCCGACCACACCAACCTCGAGGACACCGCGCGCAAGGTCGACCGCGACGAGGTGTTCGCCTCCGTGCAGCTCATCTCGCGAGCCGAGCGCATCCTTCTCTGCGGCACGGACCAGATGGCCTTCTTCGCGAGCTACCTCCGCCACCTGCTGATGCTGCTCGACCTGCGCTGCGAGGTGGTGGCGTCTCCGAGTCAGGAGGGCCTGGCGCGGCTCGGCCGCATAGACGAGAACACGCTCGTGATCGGGTTCTCGGCCGGGCGCCCGCATCCGCTCGTGGTGCGTGCGATGAAGCTCGCGCGCCACCGCAAGGCGGACACGATCGCGATCGCCGACGCCACGCTGTCGGAGGTCGCCAAGCTGGCCGACCAGCGGCTCTACTACTCGTCCAACGGTCCCGCCTACGTGCGCTCGCACACCGCGCTGCTCAGCCTCATCCAGTCGCTCGCGTACGCCGTCTACGCGCTCGACGAGTCCGCCTACGCGGACCGCATCAAGGCTTTCCGGCTGAAGTAACGGCCGGACGGGAAGAGTCGGGCCGCGAGGCCGCCGGCAACGTACGGCCGCTGGCCCGACCGTCAGGCGGCGAGCAGGGTCATCTCCACGCCGCTGCCCTGCTCCTCCGCCGGCTCCGGCCAGCCCACGATCGCGAGGCCGCAGCCGCAGCTGCACGCCAGCGTCTCGAGCTCCTCGAGCCGGCCATAAGCCTCGTAGACCGCCGTGCAGGCGTCGTCCGAGCAGATGAGAAAGGCGCGCACCACTGCAAGACAGGGTGCGTCCGCTCCCGGACGGAAGTGCGCCAAGAGGGGTTCGATCGCGCTTGGAGAAAGGAAAAACCGGGCATATCGACCACTTCATGCAGCAGCCTCGCTCAAAGAACCTCATCCGCCAGCTGCGGCTCGCCGCGGTGTGCTCGGTCGCGTACGGGGGAGCAGCCGCACTGTTCATGCCCGGCGTCTGGCCGCTGATGCCCTTCCCGGCGGTGGGGCCGGTGGAGATCGCGGCGGCGCTCGGGTTCGTGTTCGGCCTCATCACGCGCAGAGGCTGGACGCTCGCGCTGCCGCTCACGGTCCTCGTGGCGCTCGATCCGCCGCAGAGCGGCATCGCCGGCGCGCTCATCGCCCTGCTCATCCTCTGGCCGTTCTCGGCCGCCGGATCGGTGGTGGGCATCGGCCTCGGCCGCATGCTGCAGCGACAGATGCTCCGCCGCACCCTCCGCGCCGCGCAGAGGCGCGAGCGCGTGAAGAAGCAGCGCTCCGCGCCAGTGAGCGCGCCGGGCGCCGCCAGTCTGTAGCTCATTGCGCCGTTGTATGACGGGACCCGCAGCGAGCGGCGGGATAACATGAGCAGGAGATGAGGGAAAGCGGCACATTCCGGGTCAAGTCCGGCCTCGCCGAGATGCTCAAGGGCGGCGTGATCATGGACGTGGTCACCGCCGAGCAGGCGCGCGTCGCGGAGAACGCGGGCGCAGCGGCCGTGATGGCGCTCGAGCGCGTGCCGGCGGACATCCGCGCGGCCGGCGGGGTGGCTCGCATGGCAGACCCGTCGAAGATCGAGGAGATCCAGGAGGCCGTGACCATCCCCGTGATGGCCAAGGCGCGCATCGGCCATCTGGTGGAGGCGCAGGTCCTGGAGGCGCTCGAGGTCGACTACATCGACGAGTCCGAGGTTCTCACCCCCGCCGAC
>DATEPK010000319.1:0-16434 GCA_035273245.1 Thermoleophilaceae bacterium | reverse complement strand
GCCGTGGGGCGTGAAGGTCACGACGGTGGAGATCAAGGACGTGGAGATCCCGCAGGGCATGCAGCGCGCGATGGCGCGCCAGGCGGAGGCCGAGCGCGAGCGGCGCGCGAAGATCATCAACGCCGAGGGCGAGTTCCAGGCGTCGCAGCGGCTGTTCGACGCGGCGGAGATCATCAGCCAGAACCCCGCCACGATCCAGCTGCGCTACCTCCAGACTCTGCTCGAGCTCGGGTCCGGATCGACGTCCACGATCGTGTTCCCGCTGCCGATCGACCTGATCGAGCCGCTCACGCAGCTGATGCGACGCGGCGATGGGGGTGGTGGAGGGGACGGGGGTCCGCGACCGCCACGCCCGCGTCCGCAGAACCCGCGCGTGCAGCCCGGCCTCGAGCCCACCGATGAGCCGAAGGCTCCGCCGGTAACCCCCGGCCTCGGCCCCGGCGACGCCGTTGACCCACCCGAAGGCTCTGCGTCCTAGAACCCTTCTCGCATGCGCGGCGGTGATCGTGGCCGCCGGGTTCGTGGTCTGGGCCGTGGCTTCGTCGGGCTCGGGCGCGAACAAGACCGCCACGGTACGTCTCGGCGGCCCACCACCGCCACCGGCGCAGGCTTCGCCGATCGCCGTGCGGCTCGCCAACGCCGTGGGCCGCGCGAACATCGGCCGGCGCTACCGGCGGGTGGACATGGGGCGCGTCGCGCCGTTCGCGTGGGACCGCGTGCTCGTCTTCCAGGACGAGTCCAGTGCGGACATCAACCGCCGCCTCGGATTCGACTGGGGCGGAGCTCCCGCCAGCGTGCCGCGCGGCGCGGTGCGGGAGGCGCTCATCGCCTTCGTGAGCGGGCGCCAGGTGGCGGGCTCGGCGTTCTTCTCGGCCGCGATCGGCCATCTCGACTGCCTCACCGCCCCGCGCGGCTACACGCGCGGCACGCCGTTCGTCGTCAGATTCACGCCGCATCACGACGCGTATCTCGCCACGCTCAAGCCCGATGCGGGCGAGGCCGCCTGCCTGCGGGCGGTTGGCGCGCGCTGACGATCCCGCGGCGGTGGGATTAAAGGCCGCCGCCGGTCTGCCGATCGAATAGGTCGTATGCCGAATCCCCGGCCGTGCCGGGGAGCGGGGGACCCAAGTTGTCCTGGGGCTAATTCCGCGGTGATCCGCAGAAGGCGCCGAGCCCTTCGCGCCAGCCCGTCAGCTAACTCCGCAGGCCGAAGAAGGAGACCCAACCTTGCGTCGCACAACCCTGCTCGCCGTTCTGTCTTGCGCTGCAGCCTTCGCCGCCACGGCGAGTCCTGCGCTCGCGGCCGACGACGGCGGAACCTTCCCAACAGATGCCGGCGGCATCACGCCCACCGCTCCCGGTGGAGCCTCGCCGCTCACTCCGGTCGCGCCCGGCGCTCCCACCGCACCGGCGCCCGACGCTCCCGTGCCCACCGCGCACACCGCGGTGCTCTCGCACGGCAGGGCGATCGCTCCCGCGAGCGCTCCCCTCGCTGTCCGCGAGGCCATTGCGGCTGCCAACCACATTCGCCATAAGCCCTACATCTGGGGCGGAGGCCACGGCTCATTCATTGCCCGCGGTTACGACTGCTCGGGCTCAGTGTCGTACGTGCTGCACGCCGCGGGACTGCTCAGCTTCCCCGAGGTCTCCGGCGCGCTTGCGCACTGGGGAGCGAAGGGGGAAGGTAGGTGGATCACGGTGTACGCCAACGCCGGCCACGCCTTCATGGTCATCGCGGGACTGCGCTTCGACACCAGCGGCGCCGGCCAGAGCGGACCGCGCTGGCGCACCGACTCGCGCTGGTTCCGCGGCTTCCACCGCCGCCACCCGGCGGGTCTCTAAGCAGCGGCGCGAGCGGTAACGGCGGCGGGGCGCCAGAGCGC
Source organism: Thermoleophilaceae bacterium (assembly GCA_035273245.1). GTDB lineage: Bacteria > Actinomycetota > Thermoleophilia > Solirubrobacterales > Thermoleophilaceae > JAICJR01. The sequence continues at coordinate 14,551 of DATEPK010000319.1, read as the reverse complement.
GTCGTCGCCGAGCTGCTCGCGCTCGGCCGTGCCGCTTGCCACCAGCTCCACGAGTGCCTCAGTGGCGGCGGCGTCGTCAGGCTCGTCATTGCGCTCGGCCATTGCAAGTGCGACCTCGCGCGTGGTGAGACCGTAGGGGAACGCACTCAGCAGCTCTGCGGGCTCGGCCGTCCCGGGACGGCATGACAGCGTGGGGTCGAGATTGGCCACGCACAGGTCGTACACCGCGAGCGGCTGGTAGCCCCCGGCCACGAGCCGCTGGTCGCCGCGCTCGAAGATCAGCGTGGGGGCGGTGTAGCGCTCCACGCCGTCGCGAATTGCGGTCTTGCCCTGGAGGGACGCGGGAGAGCCGGCCGCCTGGCGCGCCTCCTCGCGGTCGCGCTGGTAGGCCTCCTCGACGTCGGCTGAATCGATGCGCGACATGATCGCGTCCACGTCCAGCTCGGGCGCGCGCGAGAGCGCCGCGGCGATCTGGTCGTCCTCGTCCATCAGAAGCGTGGACGTGAACCAGCCGAAGCGCAGCGCCCGCAGCGCGATGTAGCCGGCCTCGAAGCCGTCCATCCGTGCGGACACCACGGCGCGGCATGCGCGACCGGTGCCCGGCACCCGCGTGCGCGGCTCACTCTGGAACGGCATGCCGTAGCGCTTGAAGCGCAACCCCACCGCCGCCTGGCGCTCGGGTGTGTAGCCGCGCGACTCGTACTCGGCGCCGCTCTCGGTCAGGCCGATGAGAACGATCCGCCAGTCGAGCTGATCGCCGTAGCGCCAGCGCAGCGTCGTGATCGAAGGCTCGATCGAATACGCCCACGGACACCCCGGATCGGTGATGTGCGTGACTCGCACAGCTCCCACTTACGGGAGATTAGCGAAGCGCGCTAGCCGGTGACGACGCGGAAGCTACCCCGCATGAAGGGGTGGATCCGGCAGAAGTACGTGTAGGTGCCCACGGGCAGGTTGGGCGGGGTCTGCCAGGTCTGCTTGTTGTTGAAGGCGGTGAACCCCGCTCGGCCGAAACCGAGCTGCCCGGAGTCGAAGCCGCCGGCACCGTTGGCGATCGGGTAGCTCACGCCCGTCGACAGGTTGCATGGCGCCTGGCAGGCGGTGATCGAGTGCGAGATCTGGAGATTGAATGGGGTGAGCGGCGTGCCGTCGCCGTTCACGAACGTGAGCGACTGTCCGAACGGCACCTGCGGCGGGTCCTTCGCGGTGCCGCCCGCGCTGAGGTCGCCCTGCTGGTACTTGAAGTCCTCGATCTTCACCGTGTTGTTCGCCACCGGCACGGCCGGCAGCGACAGCGGATTGGCGAGGCGCGGGGCCGTGCCGCCGTGCACGTTGTTCTCGGGGAGATGGCCGTGCGTGAGGTGGCCCTTGAGCGGAACGGCGCGGGCGAACGGGTCGACGCCCTTCTTCGAGTTCTGCGCGAGGTAGACCATCATGATCCCCATCGACTCGTACCAGGAGCCGAGCTTCGAGTCGTAGGTGGTGGTCGTGCGCAGGACATCGCCCTTGCGCAGGTGCACCCGCCAGTTCTTCGAGGTGGCCGTCATGGCGACGTCCCACGACGTCGGGTCACGGTGGCCGAAGTAGTGCGCGTAGGAGCGGAAGAGGCGCACGGAATCCGGCACGTCACCGGGCACCGGTCCGCCCTTGCGCGCGGTCACCGCCGTCCCGGGGCGAACCGCCATCAGGTCGTCGTACAGGCCGCCCGGATGTAGGTGGCCGGCCGTCGCCACCAGCGTGGCGTCGTAGGGGAGCGTCCACTGGTTGAGCGCGGGACCGTTGCCGTACGGATGATCCGCCTGGTCCGGATAGGTGAACCTGCCGTTCGTGCCGCTGCCGCGGAGCACGTCGAACACGGGGTAGGAGTGCAGGTTCTGCACGTCCATCCAAACCGGCTTCACGGGCTTCATTCGCCTGCCGAGCTTGGAATGAAGTGGGACGAAGTCGACGTTGTAGGTGATGTAGACGTCGTACGGCTTGTTGGTGAGGTCGTGGATCATGTAGTTGATCAGCCAGTGATCCGTGGCCTTCACCGGATAGCCGTAGGGCGCCGGAATCGAGAACGCCGTCTTCTCCTCACCTGAGGCGAAGAAGCGCTCAGGCAGCCCCGGCCAGGTGGCGTCCTGCGCGCCCGTGTTGAGCCACACCCCGTGGTGCAGGTGGAGCTTGTAGGTGGGAGGCACCACGCCCTTCGTCGTCACCAGGTTCGGCGCGATGCGCGTGACGTAGCCGTCCTCGCTCGGCTTCTCCGTCGGCTTCGTCTGCCCGAGCAGGATGAGATTCGAGCCGGGACGGATGTGGAGAGGCCCATAGCGGAAGTGCAGGTGCTGCACCCCGGCCGGACCGCGCCTGTGGTGCTTCGCCGCGAGGGCGCTCGGCGCGATCACAAGCAGCGCCGCGCAGGCGAGAAGGATGGGGTAGATGCGCTTCACGAGTTCCCTGGCGGTCGTCCGGACCGCTCGAGCAAGCATAACCGGCGTACAGCGGTTACGGAGCGCTTGACGTCTGCTCGGTTGGTTCGGGGCGTTTCGCGGACCTGCGCGCCGCCTCGAGCAGCTCCACCAGCGAGTCCTCGAGGAAGAGGGCTACGTCGTCGAGATCCGGCATCGCGTCGTAGTCGGCGAGGAGCCCGAAGTCGAGGCGGCCGTTGTAGCTCATGATCGCGATGGCGAGCGCGTGGTTCTCGGGCAGGAACGCGATCGGGATCAGCTCTTCGAGCTCGCGCCCGAGCAGGTAGAGTGGGAACTGCGGCCCGGGCACGTTCGTCACGATCACGTTGAAGAGGCGGGTGGAGAAGTTGAGCCGCGACGCCTGGGCGAGCAGGGTCGGGGGCGCGAAGTCCTCGAGGCCGGCGATCACCTCGGCGCCGAGCGCCTGCTTCGACTCCTTGAGCCCCCGCATCGCCTCGCGCACGCGCTCGAGGCAGCTCATCGGATCCTCGCAGTACACCGGCAGGGGCCCGCGCATGGCGGCGATGCGGTTGCCGAGCTGGTCGTGTTCGTGCTCGGCGCGGATCGACACGGGCACGAGCGCACGCAGCTCGAGCCCCTCGGTGCGCACGCCGCGCAGCCGCAGCCAGCGCCGCAGCGCGCCCGTCGCCACAGTGAGCACGACGTCGTTCACGGTTCCGCCGAGCGAGTTCTTTATCTCCTTGAAGTCGTCGAGGCTGTTCTGCACCCAGCGCACGCGGCGATGCGGTCCGATCGGGACGTTGAGCGGCGTCTCGGGCGCCGGATTGAGCCCCGCCCACACCACCTCGCCCACACCTTCCGCGGCCTCCCGCAACTCGCGCACCGTGCCGGCCGGGTCGCGAAGCGCGCCAAGCGCTCGCTCCGCCAGCCCGAACGGCGCCTTCACGAGCCCCTTCACGCCGTCCGCCACCAGCTCGGTCGCAGAGGGCTCGGGCTCCGGCACCCACGCTTCGCTCGGCTCGACCGTTTGCGGGACCGGGCCCAGGTCGAACAGCACGGTGGCCAGGTCAACGCCCGACACGCCGTCCACCATCGCGTGGTGTGTCTTCGTGATCAGGGCGAAGCGGTTGTCGCTCAGGCCCTCCACCAGCCACATCTCCCATAGCGGCTTCGAGCGGTCGAGCCGCTGCGAGAAGATGCGTCCCGCCAGCAGCCGCAGCTCTTCGATCGAGCCCGGCGCGGGCAGTGCGGTGTGGCGCACGTGGTAGGCGATGTTCAGCCGCGGGTCGTCCACCCACATCGGCCGTCCCATCTCGAAGCGCGGGAACGCGAGCTTCTGCCGGTAGCGGGGGACGAGGTGCAGGCGCGACTCCACCCCGGCCACGAGTTCCTCGTACGCGGGCGGCGGTCCCTCGAAGATGAGCACTGCGCCGACGTGCATGTGCGAGGCCCTCCCCTCCTGGGCGAGGAACGACGCGTCGACCGCGCTCAGGCGGTCCTTGTGCCTCGTGGCCACGCGGCTGAGCCTATCCGCCTGCCGCCCAGCGCTCAAGCCGTCGGGACCAGCGGTCGACTACCCGAATGTGAGCTCGCCACAAGGTGGCATTTCGCGCATCGTTTCGGCCTGGTCATCCCGGGGCACGTCGCGGCGTGCCCGCAGGCAGCGGGAGATCGTGCTCATGGAGGCGAGTTCCGCGCTCGTCGCGTTCGGCAGCACACGAGAGGCGGTCGAGGAGATCGCCGTGAACGCCGTGATGGCGATGCTGCCGAGAGTGCACGGCGTCCGCGCGACGACGTTCCGTGGTGACGAACGCAGCATGACGATCACCGCCGCTGCCGGTGACAACGCCGAGGAGATCGTGGGCCACACGATCGAGCCAAGCGCGGCGTCCGCCGAGCGGCTTTCGCGCGGCGAGCCGATCACGGCCACCCACGTGCCGGCAGAGGAGCGCAGCGCCAACATCTCCGCGGCCAAGGTGGGCGACCTCTACAGCGCCCCGCTGCTCGTCCACGGCAAGCTCGCGGGCTTGCTGATGGTCACTTCGGACGGCCGCCTCCCACACGCGTTCGAGGACAGCTTCCACACACTCACAAGCCACGTGGCGCTGGCGCTCGAAGCGGTCGCGACGGCTGAGGAGCTCCGCACCAGCGAGGAGCGCTTCCGCTCGCTTGTGCAGAACGCGTCGGACATCATCACCGTGGTCGACCTCGACGGCCGCATCGTCTACGAGAGCCCGTCGGTCGGGCGCATCCTCGGCTACGACTACGAAGGTCTAGTGGGGACGCCGATCCTCGACATGATGCATCCCGACGACGCGCAGGCCTCGATCACCTTTTTCCTCGAGGCTGTGAAGACCGGGGAGGTGACGGCACCGGTGCGCTGGCGCGTGCGTCACGCCGACGGCTCATGGCGCTACGTGGAGACGATCTACAAGAACCTCGCGGACGACCCAAATGTCGGCGGCATGCTCCTCACCACCCGCGACGTGACGGACCGCAAGGAGCTCGAGGACCAGCTCGCGCACCGCGCCTTCCACGACGCTCTCACCGGCCTGCCCAACCGCTCGCTGTTCACAGACCGCGTGTCACACGCCCTCGCCCGCCGTGTGCGCGAGCCGGGCCGCATCGCCGTCCTCTTCCTCGACGTCGACGACTTCAAGACGGTGAACGACAGCCTTGGCCACGCCGCCGGCGACGAGCTGCTCGTGGCCGTGGCGAAGCGCATCGACGAGTGCCTGCGCGGCGGTGACACCGCGGCGCGCCTCGGCGGCGACGAGTTCGCAATCCTGCTCGAGGACGTGAGCGATCCGGCCGAGGCCGCCGGGGTTGCCGACCGCGTGCTCGAGGCCCTGCGCCCGCCGTTCGACGTGGACGGCAAGCGCACGTTCGTGTACGCGAGCATCGGCATCGCCACGAGCGCGGGCTCGCCGGGCGAGCGCGCCGAGGAGCTGCTCCGCAACGCCGACGTCGCGATGTACATCGCCAAGCGTCGCGGCAAGGGCGGCCACGAGTTCTTCGAGCCGGACATGCACGTCGCGGCCCTCAAGCGGCTCGAGCTCAAGGCGGAGCTCGAGCAGGCGCTCGAGCTCGACGAGTTCGTCATCCACTACCAGCCGGCCGTGGACCTCGCCAGCGGCAGGATCACCGCGGTGGAGGCGCTCGTGCGCTGGAACCACAACACGCGTGGCCTCGTCCCCCCGCTCGACTTCATTCCGCTCGCCGAGGAGACCGGCCTCATCGTGCCGATCGGCGGCTGGGTGCTGCGCGAGGCCTGCCGGCAGGCACGCGAGTGGCAGCTGTCCCATCCCTCCGACACGCTGCTGTCGATTGGCGTGAACCTCTCGGGCCGTCAGCTTCAGGACTCGAGCGTTGTCGGCGAGGTGCAGGCCGCGCTCGAGACGAGTCAGCTGCCGCCTTCGTCGCTGATCCTCGAGATCACCGAGACCGTCCTGCTCCAGGACGCCGAGGCCGCCGCGGCCACGCTCAGCGAGCTGAAGAAGCTCGGCGTGCAGCTCGCGATCGACGACTTCGGCACCGGCTACTCCTCGCTCGGCTACCTCGACCGCTTCCCCGTGGACATAGTGAAGATCGCCAAGCCGTTCATCGACGGTGTGGCCCACGGGCCGGACGAGTCCGCGGTTGCCGCGGCGATGATCACGCTGGGCGGAACCCTCGGCCTCAAGACGGTCGCGGAAGGCATCGAGGACGCCGACCAGCTCGCCGAGCTTCGCGCACTCGCCTGCGATCAGGGCCAGGGCTTCTACCTGGCGCGCCCGGTGGCGGCGAAGGACGTGTCCGCGCTGCTCGCGGCCGGCGAGCTTCCCGCTTCCGCCTGACCGGAGAGAATGGGCGCGTGCGGCGCGTCCTCCTCATTGCTGCTTTTCTCGGCGTGAGTGCCGGCACGGCTCAGGCTCACCTGCACGTGAACCGCTTCAGCGAGGCGGGCGCCATGCACTGGGTGCGGCTCCAGCTGAGCTATGGCCCGAGGCCGGCCGGTTCGCCTCAGTCCCGCAAGCTCTCTGCACGTCTGCGCTCCGCACTTCCGCACTCCCACTTCGAGGCGGTCCCCGGCGGTCTGCGCAACGTGATCGGCGTGGTGCCGGGCAAGGACCGCCACGACGTAATCGTTGTCGGAGCGCACTACGACACGAAGGACATCCCCGGCTTCCTCGGCGCGAACGACGGCGCGGCGGGCACGGCGATCGTCATGGAGCTGGCCCGACACCTGACACCCGACACCCTGCACCCAACACTCGTGTTCGCCCTGTTCGACGGCGAAGAAAGCCCAGATGACACCCCCGACTCAGAGTTCGAGCGGACGGGCCTGCGCGGCAGCAAGGTCGCGGCGCGGGCGTACCGCCACGCGCGGGCGATGATCCTGCTCGACTTCGTGGGGAACGAGGGCCTCCGGATACCGCGCGAGGAGAGCTCCAACCCGGCGCTCTGGCAACAGCTGCGGACCGCGGCCGTGCAGGTGGGCGCCGGCGCCGCCTTCCCGTCCGGCACGGGCCTCGACATCCTCGACGACCACACGCCGTTCGAGGCACTCGGGGTGCCCTCGATCGACCTGATCGACTTCGACTATCCCTGCTACCACCAGCTCTGCGACGACCTCTCCCATGTGTCCGGCAGGAGCCTCGACGAGGTAGGTGAGACGGTGCGCGCCCTTCTCCCTAGACTCTGAGCCCGGATGGCGAACGTCCCCGAGAAGATCTATCTCGCGGCGCCTCGCGGCTACTGCGCGGGGGTCGATCGCGCCGTGCAAACGGTCGAGCACGCGCTCGATCTGTACGGCGCTCCGGTGTACGTCCGCAAGGAGATCGTCCACAACAAGCACGTGGTGGAGGAGCTGCGCGAGCGCGGCGCGATCTTCGTGGACCAGGAGACCGAGGTGCCGGAGGGGGAGACCGTGGTGTTCTCCGCCCACGGCGTCGCGCCGAGTGTCCACGCGGGCGCCGAGGCACGCCGGCTCCGCACGATCGACGCCACCTGCCCGCTCGTGACGAAGGTGCACGTGGAGGCGCGCAAGTTCGCCGCGCAGGGCTACACGATCGTCCTGATCGGCCACGACGGGCACGAGGAGGTGGAGGGCACGATGGGCGAGGCGCCCGAGAGGATCGTGCTCATCGAGAGCGAGGAGGACGTCGACCGGCTCGAGGTGGATGACCCGGACCGCGTGGCGTACATCTCGCAGACCACCCTCTCGGTTGATGAGACCCAGGACATCATCGACCGCCTGAAGGAGAAGTTCCCGAACATCGTCGGACCTCGCACCGACGACATCTGTTACGCCACCACCAACCGCCAGCTGGCGGTCAAGCAGATGGCGGGCGAGTGCGACCTCGTGCTGGTGATCGGCTCGCGCAACTCGTCCAACTCAAACCGCCTCGTGGAGGTGGCGCGCTACCACGGCGCGGACTCGTACCTGATCGACAACGAGACCGAGGTCGAGGAAGAGTGGCTCGAGGGCAAGAACGTGGTGGGCATCACCTCGGGCGCGAGTGCTCCGGAGAACCTGGTGCAGCGCCTCGTCGACTTCTTCAAGGAGCGCGGAGTGACTGACATCTCCGAGTTCCACGTCGTGCAGGAGGACGTGCGCTTCATGCTGCCCAAGCACATCCGCAAGGCCCTTGCGGGCCAGGCTTCCTAAGCGCCCGGCGGCCGCGGCGTGAACTGGAAGCCGTGCAGGCGCAGGCCGGGGTCCTCGGCCTCCACCGCGCCGCCCGCCGCCTCGTAGAGCCCCGGTTCGACGGGGCCCGAGAGCACGGCGAACACCTCGCCGGCGCTGAAGCTCTTCACGCGCACGCCCGCGCCGGCGTCGGCCGCCTCGATGTAGTCCTCGCCGTCGGTCCAGTCGCGCACGAGCTCGAGCCGCTCCCGATCGGCGGGGAGCGCGATGTCGGCCGTCTGCGGCTCCATCTTCACGCCCGGCTCGTCCTCGGGCCGTAACGCCGGCATCGGCTCGGGCAACTCCACCTCGGGATCGATCTCGCGCAGAAGCTCGTGGATCGCGAGCTCCGTCTCGAGGTACGCGCCCTCGCCGTAGTGCGCGAGGCGCAGCCAGCCGGAGCGGTCGAACAGGTAGCGCGCGGGCCAGCCCTCGTTGCCGTAGAGGCGCCACACCTCGAAGTGCGGATCGAGCGCGACCGCGTACGGCACACCGAGGCGCTCCACGGCACGCTCGACGTTCGCGCGCTCGCGCCCGAACGAATAGCCGGGCGAGTGCACGCCGATCACTCGCAGGCCGCGACCTGAGTAGCGCTCATGCCATGCCCTGAGGTACGGCTGCGTGCGTAGGGAGTTGACCCGTGCGTAGTCCCAGAACTCGACCAGGACCGCGTGGCGGCCGAGTTCGGTCTGCATCCGCAGGAACGCGACGTTCACCCATTCGAGCCCGGGAGGGAACTCAGGAGCGGCAATTTCTGCGTCTGGAGGCGTTCTCATTCACATGAATCTTTTCCAAAGATTCCGCAACTTGCGGGTCCCTGGCTGTTTATAGTCCGACTGCCTCCCGGGCCGGGAGGCCGATTCGCACCCCTAATCAAGGCCCCAGGAGAGATGATGCGCAAACTCTTTGTTCTGTTTGCCGTGGGAGCGCTCGTGTGCGCGATCGCGGCGGCTACGGCATATGCCCTGCAGCCGAACACCGTCAGCTACACGGTGAAGGCGAAGAAGAAGGGCAAGGCCAGCAAGAAGCACCCCGCCCCGCTTTCGTACGAGGGGATCCTCAGCGTGGGCACGTCCAACGGCACGCAGCCGAACGTGGCGCCGACGACCACGCTGTTCTTCCCGAAGGGCATCGTGCAGAACGCCAAGTACTTCCCGAAGTGCAACCCCAAGGCGCTTGACGGGCAGTCCAGCGTTCCGAAGTCGTGCAAGAAGGCTGTAATCGGCTCGGGCACCGCGCAGGCTTCGGGAGGCGCGCCCGGTCAGCCGATCAACCCGGCCACCACCGAGCAGCTCAAGGTCACGGCCTACAACGGCCTTCGCGGCAAGCAGATCCTGCTCGCGCTCAACGGCTCGAGCCCGCTTCAGATCTCGAACCGCGTCGTCGTGGGCACGATGGGCAAGGGCGGCGGCAAGTTCGCCTACACCGTGACCTTCGCGGTCCCGGCGGACCTTCAGTACCAGCTCGGCCTGCAGGTCGCGCTCACGCACTTCGACGTGAAGATCTCGCCGAAGACGCGTTCCGCGAAGGTGCATGGCAAGAAGACCAAGGTGAGCTACCTCGCCGCCACCAAGTGCGGCACGCTCCCGACGCAGACCACGGTCGACTTCGACCAGGATGGCGCGCCGGGCGGCCCGGGCACCGGGCCCACCACGCCGGTCACCGTCACCGGCACCATGAAGTGCTAACGCATCAGCTCTACTGAGCAGTACGAGAACGGGCGGCCTTCGGGCCGCCCGTCTTCGTTCTGGGGCGCTTAGGAGGCGAGCGCGAGCAGCAGGTGGGGCGACACGTACACCTCGATCAGCGCGGTCACCACCAGCACCGGCGCGGAGATGGCGAACGTGACGAACGTGGCCGCCAGCAGCTTGTGCCACTCGCCGCGCCGGCTCGCGACGAGCCACGCTGCCAGCGGCAGGAAGAGTGCGACGAGCTCGGGCAGAGCGTGGGGGAGCAGTGCGAGCAGCAGCAGCGGCTGCGACATGTGCATCTCCGCGGCCACTGTGGACACGCCGCCGCCAAGCACATACGCCTGCGTGACGAGCGAGAAGGTGGTGGCGCAGGCCACGAAGCCGATCGCGAGCGGCCCGGCCTTCTCGTGAATGAGGCGTGAGATGCCGCTCCGCTGCGCGGCGCTCTGCGGCAGCGAGCTGCCGGCAATGAAGCCCGCCACGCACGCCATCACGTGCAGGGCCAGCACCAGGGAGTTGTGGTAGAGCACGCGTGCCGCGTCCGAGAGGTGGGCGCGGTAGTGCACGCCCGGCAAGAGCAGCGGCGACGAGTCAGGCGTTGAGAGCCACGCCACCCACAGGACCGCTGCGAGCAGCGTCACCGACACGGCGAGGCTGAGCAGCACCCAGCCGCGCAGGACGCCCCAGGGCGCGCGGTTCCACTCTTCGAGGGTCGCCCGGGTGTCCTTCATCCCCTGGACGAGCACGAGGTCGTTCACGCTCACCCCCAGTCAATCGGCAGGGACGCTCGCGACATTGAGCGCTGCTGGGATACTGCGCCGCCGTGAGCCTGCCGCCAGGACCCAAACTGCCCGGCCTCGCGCAGACGCTGGGCATGCTCAGCCGCCCGCATGGCTTCCTCGGGCGCTGCCGGCGGCGCTACGGCGACGTGTTCAGCGTGAACATCGCGCCGTACGGGCGGATGGTGTTCCTCGCCGACCCCGAGCTGATCCGGCAGGTCTTCACCGGTGACACGCGCCTCTTCCACGTCGGCGGCGTGCGCGGCCGCGTTCTCAGTCCGCTGCTCGGGGAGCACTCGCTGCTCCTGCTCGACGAGGACGAGCACATGCGCGAACGCAAGCTCATGCTCCCCGCCTTCCATGGCGAGGCGTTGCGGCGCTACCCGTTGCTGATCGAGGAGATCGCCGAGGAGCAGGTGAGCAGATGGCCGGTGGGGGAGCCCGTCGCGCTGCGGCCCCGCATGCAGGCGATCACGCTCGAGGTGATCCTGCGGCTCGTGATTGGCGTGCGCGACACGGAAGCGCTCGCGCGCCTGCGCGACCTGCTGGGCCGGCTGCTCGACCAGCCCACCACCCTGCTCTTCCTCGCCACGGCTTTGAAGCGCGACATCTCGTGGTTCCGGCCGTGGCGCCGCTTCCTCGAGATACGTGCGCAGGCCGACGAGCTGATCCACAAGGAGATCGCGCGTCGCCGGGCCGAGCCGTCCGGCGACGACATCCTCTCGCTGCTCGTGCAGGCGTCGGGCGACAGCATGTCCGACGAGGATCTGCGCGACGAGTTGATGACGCTCCTCATCGCGGGACACGAGACCACCGCCACCGCCCTGGCGTGGGTGTTCGAGCGCCTCACGCGCCACCCCGCGGCTCTGGCGCGGCTGCGCGAGGGCGACCCCGCCTATCTCGACGCGGTGATCAAGGAGACCCTGCGCGTGCGCCCCGTGGTGATGGAGGTGGGCCGCGACATCACCGAGAGCGTGCGGCTCGGCCCGTGGGAGCTGCCCGCGGGAACGCGCGTGATGTCATCGATCGGGCTCGTGCAGAAGGCCGAGCGGCATTGGCCGGACCCGCATGCGTTCCGCCCCGAGCGCTTCCTCGACGGCCAGCCCGCGCCCTACACCTGGATCCCCTTCGGCGGCGGGCCGCGCCGCTGCATCGGGGCGAGCTTCGCCGCCACCGAGATGGCGGCGATCATCCCGGTGGTGCTTCGTCATTTCGATCTGGTGCCCGACCGTCCGGAGGCGGAGCGGTCGCAGACGCGGAACGTCACCCAGGTGCCGGAGCGCGGCGCGCGGGTTGTCCTCTCGCGGCGAGCGCCGGAGCTCCAGCGTCAGGGCGTGCTCTCCGCAGCCTGAACCGCGGCCTCGAGCGGGTCGCGTGCGCGCACCCTTCCGAGCGCGAGTCCCATCAGGCCGGCTGCCGCCGACGGCAGCGCCATCAGCGCGTACGCGTGATGGAAGGTGGTGAGCGACTGGCCGCCGCCGAGCAGTGCAATCAGCACCGAGATCCCGAGCACCGCGCCTACCTGTCGCAGGCACGAGGCGATTGCGCTGCCGGTGGCGAAGCGCGTGGGGGGAAGCTCCGCCACCGCCGCGCTGCTGAACGACGCGAAGCTCATGCCCACGCCCGCGCCGGTGAGGAGCGTGGCCGGCAGGTAGTTCGACAGGTAGTGCGGATCAGCGCCGAGCGCCTGGGTGAAGAGCAGGCAGCCGCCCGCGAACACGAGCGGCCCGGGCACCGCGAGCACGCGCTGGCCGTAGCGGTCCGCGAGTCGTCCCGCCAGCGCCGCCGAGACCGCCGCCATCAGGGGGCCGGGCGTGACGGCGAAACCGGCTTTCAGGATCGAGTAGTGCCAGACCTCGGTCAGGAACAGGATGTTGCAGAGGAGCAGCGCGTAGAAGGCGAGCGAGAAGAGAAACGTTCCGGACACGGCCGCGCTGAACGAGCGCACCTTGAAGAGGCTGAGCTCGAAGATCGGCGCCGGGTGCGTGCTCGAGCGGTAGACGACGGCGATCAGGAGCAGGACGCCCGCCGTGAGTGCGGCAAACGTCTTCCCATCGGCCCAGCCCCAGTCCTGTCCCTTCACGATCCCGAGTGAGAGCGCCGCCACCCCTGCGGCAAGCAGGACTGTTCCGAGCGCGTCCGGAAGCTTTCCGCCCTCCTGCCTCACCTCCCGCAGGAGCCCACGGGCGGGCACGAGGGCGGCCAGCCCGATCGGGATGTTCACGAAGAACACGAGGCGCCAGTCAGTGGCATGGACCAGCACGCCGCCGAGGGATGGTCCTGTGGCGGCCGCGACCGCGCCCGTGGCGCCCCACAGTGCGGTTGCCGTCGCGCGCTGCGCGAGCGGGAACTCTGGAAGCAGCAGCCCTAGCGAGGTGGGCACGAGCACGGCCGCCCCCGCGGCCTGCACCACGCGCGCGGCCACGAGCATGTCCACCGATGCCGCTGCGCCGCACACGGCCGACGCCGCGAGGAACGTGATGAGCCCGATGAAGAACATGCGCCGCCGCCCAACCACGTCCGCCACCCGCCCGGCGGGGACGAGCAGCGCCGCGAACACGACGTTGTAGGCGTTCAGCACCCAGGAGAGATCGGCGAGCGAGCTGCCCTTGAACGACGCGCGGATGTCGGGGAACGCGATGTTCACGATCGTCACGTCGAGGAAGCCCATGAACACGGCCACCGCCGTGACGAGCAGGACCTGCCAGCGCCGAGCCATCGCTCAGCGCCTCGGCGGCTCCGCCGGGGCGGGCCAAAGCAGGTCGGCCATCACCTCTTCCTCGGTTGGTCCCAGCTCCGCGAGCCGGCGTGGATCGAGCAGAAGGGCGGCGAGCGATTCCATGAGAGCTCCTCTTGAGGAGAGTTGCATGACGAAATGCACTATTGCACAGTGAGTTGCTTCAAGCAACCCAACGTGACTAGAATCACCGAAGTGCTCAAGCGCGACTACGAAGGACAGAACTGCTCGATCGCTCGCGCGCTCGAGTTGATCGGCGAGCGCTGGAGCGTCCTCATCATTCGGGACGCCTTCCTGGGCATCCGGCGCTTCGAGGACTTCCAGAACGACCTCGGCGTGGCGCGCAACGTCCTCAGCACACGACTCGCGCGCCTCGTGGACGAAGGCATTCTCGAGAAGCGCCGCTACCAGGAGCGCCCCGCCCGCTACGAGTACAGGCTCACGGAGAAGGGCATCGGGCTGTGGCCGGTTCTCATCTCACTGGTGAAGTGGGGCGACAAATACGCCGCGCCCGCCGGCCCTCCGCGACTGATCGTGCACCGCGGCTGCGGCGGTGAGGTGAACGACCACCTCTCCTGCGAACGCTGCGGCAAGCCGCTCGAGGCCCGCGACGTCGAGGCCCGCCCGGGCCCCGGGGCGGAAGCCGACGCCGCCTAGGGGGCGAACACCAGGGCGCCCGGGCCTTAAAGGCCCAAATGAGCGAACTGGCAGATTTCGAACCCGGTAACCGACTTCGAAATCTGCCACGTCATCGGATCCTCGCCGAGCTGGCTGCTGATCAGGATGGCGTGGCGGAGTTCAACCAGTTGCGCGCGCTCGACATCAGTCAGAGCGCGATCCACCGGAGCGTGCGCGCCGGGCGGTTGCACGTGGTCCTCCCTGGCGTCTACGCGGTCGGCCACCCGAAGCTGAGCTGGCGCGGCAGGCTGCGCGCTGCGTTGCTGTGGGGCGGCGAGGATGCACTGCTGAGCCACATGACAGCGGCGGGTCTATGGGATCTACTCACGAGCGCCAGCGCCAAGGTGCACATCACGCTCCCGCGCGGGAGGCGCAACGGTCGGCGGTGGGTCCAGGTTCACCACCCGCGCGAGATGCCAGCCCGGGCCGAGGTGAATGGCTTCGCAGTGACGAGTATCGAGCGAACGCTGATCGACATCGCGGGCGAAGTCCCAAGGCAGCGTCTCGAGGGGGCCGTCGAGCAAGCCGCACGAATGACCCGATTGGACTTCAGCGCGCTGCGAGGCGCCGCCACTCTACGTGCCGTT
>DATEPK010000318.1:0-7948 GCA_035273245.1 Thermoleophilaceae bacterium | reverse complement strand
CTCGTGGCTCCACTTCACGTACGGGTGCGGCACGCGCGTGGCGTCCTTGTTGGTGAGGTTGGCCTGCAGCGTGACCTGCGCGCGCACCTGCTGCCCAGCGGTGACGAGCAGCGGCGACTTGTTCGCCTGCGCGTTGAAGATGGCGCCCATCGCGTTCCCAAGCCCGGGAGCGGTGTGGAGGTTCACATGCGTGACGCGCCCGGATGCCTGCGCGAAACCGTCCGCCATCCCCACCGCCACGGCCTCCTGGAGACCGAGCACGTAGTGGAAGTCATCCGGGAAGTCGGCGAGCATCGGCAGCTCGGTCGAGCCCGGGTTGCCGAAGATCGTGGTCATCCCGTGGTTGCGGAACAGCTCGAAGGCTGCTTCGCGGACGCTGGTCAAAGGCTCTCCTCTTGGTCGACGCGCAGGGCGGCGCCGATCCTAATGACCTGGGGTCCTACTTGGAGGCAGGGATGATCGAGATCTGGCCGTTCGTCTCGAGCACGGCCCAGCGCATGTCCCCGATGTCGGTGACCTGCTGCATCCGCCCCTCGGCCTCGATGTCCTCGACGGTTATGCGCTCGCGCTTCATGTTGCGCTCGATCATCTCGCCGTTGTCCACCAGCACAACCGGCTGCCCCTCGAGCATGCTGCGCATCCTGCGGAAGCGCCAGTTCACCCACGAGACGAACACGGTGAGCAGCGCGATCGTGGAGATCACCGTGAGTGCGCCCGTGACCGAGTAGTCGCTCTGCGTGATCGCCTGCTGCACGAGGTCGCCCGTCACCACGAGCAGGATCAGGTCGAACGGCTCCATCGAGGACAGCTCGCGCTTCCCGACCACGCGCGTGACCAGGTAGATGAAGAAGAAGACGACGGTTGCGCGGATGACGAGGTCCATCAGGGAAACACCGTCACGTGCCGGGTGATGGAGGTGATCGCGGTGTCCCCGTCGTCCAGCTCCACGCGGGCCGTGCGGCTGCCCACCGTCGTGGGGTTCACCTGGTACTGGATCCACACCGTGAGCAGCTGGCCGGCGTTCAGCGTGTCGTACTCGAGCACCAGGTGTCCGTTGCGGTTCAGCTCCTGTGAGGCCTGTGGCTCGATCGTGTTCACGGTGAGCCCGTTGAGGAAGCCCGCGTCGAGCGCCAGCTTCGGCTTCGCCAGGTTCTGGTGCGCCAGCACCTGCAGCTTCCACTGGAAGAGCAATCCGCCGCGGATGCGCGAGGGCCCGGACATGGTGAGTCTGGCCTGCGGCGTGTTCGCCTCCGATTTGTCGGTGCGCTGCCCGAAGACGCCGAACAGCGCGAGGACCGGGATCACGAGGATCAGGACGAGCAGGGCGCGCCTGTGCCACGGGTGGCTGGCGCGTCCCTCCAGGTCCCTGTACGTGTCGGTGCGAATGGACCCCGGCATTGCCACCGGGGGCATTCGACGCACACGTGTTCTTCCCTGTCAGCCGAGCGGCGTGCTGCGCGGCGCAGAGCCGAGCGGCTTGCCGCCGACTGCGCCGTCGTAGGTGAGCCACGGCAGGGTCGGCGCCTGGCTCACGCCGGGCTTCGACCAGTCGCACACGCCCGTGGGGAACACCTTCTCGAGCGAGGCCCACTGGGCGTCCGTGAACTGCACCGGGTAGTAGTCGCTGCGCACGAGCGGCTTCAGGCGACACTTGTTGTTGTCGGTGGCGATCGACTCGCCGGCCACCATGCGCGGCGTCTGGTACGCCTGCACGATCGCCTGGCAGGCCTCCGTGCCGGGCAGCACCTGGCCCACGCCGTCGCTGCACTGGTCGTGGATGTCCGCCGGCTTGTCGTCGATCAGCTTCTGCGACAGCGGCTTGGAGGAATGGTCCGCCTCCACGGCGGCGAGCCAGTGGTCCATCGCCACGAGACCCTGCGTGGTGTAGGTGGCGTCGCCGATGATCGGCGCGAGGCCCTCCCAGATCACCTGGTTCGCGTATGTGCCGTTCTCGCGCTGCAGCCGCGCGCGGACGGCGAACGCGCGGTACACGTCGTGGAACGCCCCGGGGTCCGGCCCGCGCAGGTCGATGATCGCGACGTCCTTCATGTTGTTCGTCTCGTTGATCGCACCGCTGCGGTAGGCGTTGCGGAGCGCCGGCTGATCCGCCACGGTGCGCTGCGGCTGCCACTGCCCGTCGATGTCCGCGCCGCCAGCCTTCACGTTCAGGTCCACGAACTGCGCGGGCGTGATCGTGCCCGCCTTCAGCGCGTCGAGCCCGTACTGCACGCCCACGTTGTCGAGCGGCCGGCCCGCGAAGCCGTCGCTCTTGCGGCGGCCGAACACGTTGACCATGTAGTCCGCGAGGTCGCAGCGCACGCCGCCGGGGTTCGTCTGCGCGTTGTAGCGCTCGGACGCGGACACGCCCGCGCACGCGTATGAGGGGTCGCCGAGCGAGGTGAAGTAGAGCGTGGACAGCTCGATCGAGTTGAGATGGTTCGGGTGTCCCTCCACCGCCGCGATGCTGAGCGGCGTCCACACCACGCCGGGCGACCAGTCGGTGGGGTTCTCGAGGTAGTGGCGAAGGACGAAGTAGTCGGCGAGCTGCTGCCCGGTGGACCACGCGTCCGGGAAGCTGCACTGCGGCAGGATCCCCTGGTACACGCCGGGGTAGGCGTTCGCGATCTGCTGCTGCGCGAGCGAGCCGCCCGAGCAGCCGGTGCCGATCGTGTAGCGGATCGGCCCGTACGCCTCCGTGAGGTGCTCCTTCGCCATGATCAGCGATTCGGCCTCGGTCACCACGTTGCAGTCGTGGCCGGCGTTGTCGAGCGCCGTGGACATCACGGCGAAGCCGCGCGAGAGCGCGGCGTCGTCCTCCACGCTCGGCGCCGTGCCCGTTTGACGGTCGGCCCCGCAACTCGCGCCGTGCTCGATCACGAGCTTGCCGTTCCATTGGTTCTGCGGCGCCCACGGCTGCCAGGTCTGGCCCGGCTGGAAGAGGGTCGCGATCGCGTACTGGTCGCGGTCCTCGTACCCGGTCTCCTCGCGGATGATGTAGGGCACGGTCACGCCCTGGTCGGTGGTGGCCGTCGCGATCAGCGCGCTCGGCGGTGGGTTCGCCGGGTCATAGGACTGGAAGCCGCCGCCGGTCGCCGGCATGTACTTGTACGAGTACGAGATCGGCTGGTCGCACTGTGCGTCCGTGGCGGTCGACTGGCACACCCACGGCTCGACCTGCGGACCGGAGAACACGGGCCCGCCGATCGAGTGATTCGTGATCGTGATCTGCGCGCCGGAGCCGTCCGGCAGCGTGGCCGCGAGCGTGTTCGTCCCGTTCTGAAGCCCGGTGAGAACGCCCTCGTAGCGTCCGTTCGCGCGTGTGGCGAACTCGCTCGTCACGTCCTTGCCGTTGAGGCTCATGCTCGCGGGCGTTCCGCCGTCCACGGCAACGAGAGCGTCGCCGCCCGAGATGAGGTCCGCCCTGTTCGAGAGAACGTCGATCGACACCGCCGCCTGCGCCGTGCCCGCGCCGAGCGCGAACGTCGCAAGCGCGGCAGCCAGTACCAGTCTGCCCCGCATCCTTCCCCCTGTCTGTGCCCCTGCCGAGCGAGCCGTTCTACCAGAGCGTTCAGCTCGCCGCGCCGGCCAGTTCGTAGGCTTCCGTGCGTGCTCGACCTGAACCCCGTGGAGATCCGCGTGCTCGGCTGCCTCATCGAGAAGCAGCGCACTACGCCGGACACCTATCCGCTCACGCTCAACGCACTGCGGCTCGCCTGCAACCAGTCCACCAACCGCGACCCCGTGGTGGAGTACGACGAGATGACGATCCGGGGCGCGCTGGAGCGCCTCGCCCGGCGCCGCTACGTGCGGCTCGCGAGCGGCCACACCACGCGCGCAACGAAGTACCGGCACCTGCTCGACGACACGCTCTCGCTCGACCGCGAGGAGCTGGCCGTGCTCGCCGTGCTGATGCTGCGCGGCCCGCAGACTCCCGGCGAGCTGCGCCAGCGCACCGAGCGTCTCCAGCCATTCCCGGACCACGAAGCACTCGACAGCGTCCTAACCCGCCTAGGCGACCGCGACTTCATAGAGCGCCTGGACCGCCGCCCAGGCCAGAAAGAGCAGCGCTACAGGCTCAAGCTGGACGACGAAGAAAGCGAGGAGGAAGCAGAGCCGCCGGAGCCAGAATCTCCGACCTCCGACCTCCGACCTCCGACCTCAAGCGAAGCCCGCCTGTCACGCCTCGAGTCCGAAGTGGCAAAGCTGCGGGCCGAGCTCGACGAGCTGCGAAGTCAGCTCGGAGCCTGACCCTGCAGATACGCAAGCACCGCCAGCACGCGGCGGTGGTCGATGCCCGACTGCGGCAGATCGAGCTTCGAGAAGATGCTCGCGATGTGCTTCTCCACCGCGCCCACGGTGAGCACGAGCGCGTCCGCAATGCCCTGATTCGACCGGCCCTCCGCCATCAGCGCGAGCACCTCCTGCTCGCGCGGGGTGAGCCGCTCGAGCGGTCCGCCCGCGGTCTGGCTCGAGAACATGTGCGCCACCACCTCGGGGTCGAGCGCGGTTCCGCCCTCGGCCACACGGCGCACCGCTTCCACGAATTCGACCACGTGCAGGATCCGGTCCTTCAGCAGGTATCCCACACCGCCGCGCCCGTCCGCGAGCAGCTCCCTCGCGTACGCCTGCTCGACGTACTGGGACACCACCAGGATCGCGGTGTCCGGGGACTGCTTGCGCGCCTCGATGGCCGCACGCAGGCCCTCGTCGCGGAAGTCCGGCGGCAGCCGGATGTCCACCACCGCGATGTCCGGCTTGTGCGCCTCGATCTCGCGCAGCAGGGCCTCGCCGTCGCGTACCGAGGCCACGACGTCGAAGCCGTTGTCACGCAGCAGGCGCTGGAGCCCGTCGCGCAGCAACGCAAGATCCTCGGCGATCACTACCCGCATGGCATCTCCGCCCGGATCAGCGTCGGGCCGCCGGCGGGGCTGGCCACGCGCAGCGTCCCGTCGAGCGCCTCCACCCGCCGGCGCAGGCCGCTCAGGCCGCCGCCATTCAGGTCCGCGCCGCCAACGCCGTCGTCAGCCACCTCAACGGTGAGCACGTCGCCGTCCCGCACCATGCGGATGTCCACGCGCCTGGCCTGCGAGTGCTTGCCCGCGTTCGCCAGCGCCTCGGCCACCACGAAGTAGGCGGCGCTCTCCACGGGCGCGGCGGGCCGCTGCGGCACCTCCGCATGCACGACCACGCGCAGCGGGCTTCCGTCAGCGAGAGCGATCACCGCCGCCTCGAGCCCGCGGTCCGCCAGCACCGGAGGATGGATCCCCCGCGCGAGATCGCGGAGCTCCTTCAAGGCCTGGCCGGTTCCCGCGCGCGCCTCCTCGAGCAGCTCACGCGCGCCCTCGGGGTCGTCCTTCATCTTCTGCTCGGCCATCCCGATTGTCATGCCGAGCGCCACCAGCCGCGCCTGGGCACCGTCGTGCAGATCGCGCTCGATGCGCCGCAGCTCGGCCTCCTGCTGATCCACTGCGCCGGCGCGGGTGTTGGTGAGCACGTCGATCCGCTGCGTCAGCTCCTCCTGCCCCGGCGGTGAGAAGTAGAGCGTTCCGGCACGGGCGAGCACCGTGATCGTCAGGCCCAGCAGCGGCCACACCGGCCAGAACGTGCCGGCGCCCGAGGCCGCCCACACGCCCACCAGGAAGAGGAACACCACAGCCGAGGCGCCGGCCTGCCCCGCGATCGAATGGTTGAGTCCGGGACGCCGCCAGTGCTCGGGGTTCTCGTCCACGAACAGGCGCCAGCTCTGGAGACCCAGCGTGAGCAGAAAGGCGAGCAGCGGCCAGACCGGCCAGAAGTATCCGTGGCTCGTGAGAGCCCAGATCGCAACGAGCACCACGAAGGCGAAGCCGAAGCCCGCGGTGCGAACAGCGAGCAACCTCCGGCGTTCGGCGACCGTGGGCCGCGGGGCCGTGTCCGCGGGTTCAGCCGAGCGCTCGAGCAAGCTCTCGGCGAGCGAGCGCTGCGGGCGAGCGAGAAGGCGGAACAGGAGCATCGTTATGGCGAGTCCGGCGGCTCCCGCGAGCGTCAAGAGGAGCGCCTCCGGCAGCGTATCCACATGCCAGGCGTCCAGCCTGATCCCGCGGTTCAGAGACCAGTAGTAGAGGGGTGCCGCGATCCCGCCAATCGACAGGCCGAGCAGCGTGGCCATCCCGATGGCGAACGGGAAGCCGAGCGCGAAGCGGAGCAGCAGATACGCCTGCGCGCGCCACATCGCGGGGTCCGTCAGCCAGCCGAAGGCGCGCCGCCAGAAGCTCGCGCGCATCCGCGGGGCGTGCGGCGGATAGACGCGCGCGCCGAGCAGCCTGCGCGCGAGCGCCGCCTCGGCGCCCGCCGATGCCGTGATCAGGAACGGCATTCCGAACGCGATCGGAATCACGAGCGGCGTGACCAGCAGCCCGAGCCCGAGCGACCACGCGGTGACGAGGATCGAGAACCACAGGGTGCCGAGCGGCGCCGCCGACAGCAGGAAGGCCGCCTCTTCCCACGTTTGCCTGCCGAAAAGCCTTGACCACATGTGCAGAACATCGCAGTCTGGGTCCGCTATGCACACCCGGAAGCCCGGCGTGTTCCCGCGGGGGTTAACCTCAGTGGCCCCTCCCCACCGTGATCCTCGAGCGGCTAGAGCACCCGATCGTCCAGGCGCCGATGGCAGGCGGGCCCTCCACGCCCGCACTCGCCGCGGCGGTGAGCGGCGCCGGCGGGCTCGGCTTCGTCGCCGCGGGATACCTCAGTCCCGAGCGCCTGCGCGAGGACATCGCCGCAGTGCGATCCGCCACGGACGCGCCGTTTGGAGTGAACCTGTTCGTGCCCGGTGCGCCCGATGTGGACGAAGAGGCGGTGCGCGCGTTCGTCACGCGCCTCGGGCCGGACGCCGGCGACCCTCGCTACGACGACGACGCCTGGGAGGAGAAGCTCGAAATCGTGCGCGCGGAGGCGCCGGCGGTCGTGTCGTTCGCGTTCGGCTGCCCCTCGCGCGAGATCGTGGCGTCGCTCCGCAGCGAGGTGTGGGTGACCGTCACCTCCATGGCGGAGGCACGGATTGCGCGAGATGCGGGCGCCGACGCGCTGGTGCTCCAGGGCGTGGAGGCCGGAGGCCACCGTGGCACCTTCGACGACCCACCGGACGGCGGCGAGGGCCTGAGCGCACTCGCACTGCTCCGGCTTGTGGACAGCTCGGATGTTCAGCTACCCCTCGTGGCGAGCGGCGGCATCACGGACGCGCCCGCCCTCGCCGCGGTGCTGGCCGCCGGCGCAGCGGCCGCACAACTCGGCAGCGCCTTCATGCTCTCGCCCGAGGCGGCCACGAACCCGGCGCAGCGCCGGCTGCTCGTGCAGGAGGCACCCACCGGCCTCACCCGCGCCTTCAGCGGACGCCTCGCGCGGGGGATCGTGAACGCCTTCATGCGCGAGCACGACGCGCACGCGGTCAGGGCCTACCCGCACGTGCACTACGCCACCTCCCCCGTCCGCGCCGCAGCCCGCAAGCGCGAGGACCCGGACGGCTTCAACCTCTGGGCCGGCCAGACGCACAACCTCGCTATGGAGAAGCCGGCGGCGGAGATAGTCCGCGAGCTGAGCGAGGGCGCGCAAGCGGCGCTCGAGCAAGCCGCCGCCCGACGTGGTCGATCTAAACCATGACTATCAGCGTCTAGATCAACCACGTCCGGCGTAGGCTGAATTGGAGATGTTCGAGCGCTTCACCGAGGCTGCGCGGCAGGTCGTGGTCCTCGCACAGGAGGAGGCGCGGCTGCTCGCCCACATGCACATCGGCACCGAGCACCTACTGCTCGGCGTGATCCGGCAGGAGGATGAGGTGGCGCTGCCGGTGCTGGAGGCTCATGGCCTGTCCCTGGAAACCGCAAGGGCCGCCGTCACCGAGGCCTTCCCGCCGGGCGACGATCGTCTGCGCGGCCAGATCCCCTTCACCCCGGGGGCAAAGAAGGTGCTC